>WTJN01000153.1:0-4905 GCA_011526265.1 Candidatus Arcticimaribacter sp.
ACTCGGCACCGCGATCCTTTCTGCACAAACCGAACAAGTGTTGAATGCCCTTGAAGCAAAACAAGACTTGTATGCAGATGTAGCACTACAAATTTGGGAATATGCCGAAATGGGGTACCAAGAAAAGCAGAGCAGTGCCCTACTACAACAAACATTGACTGATGCAGGATTTACTATCCGCCAAGGGGTAGCGGGGATCCCTACTGCCTTTGTTGCAGAGTACAACAACGGTGGCCCTGTGATAGGAATTCTGGGGGAGTACGACGCCCTACCGGGGCTGTCGCAAAAGGCACTCCCTTATAAAGTCACTAACAACACCCGTGCGGGACATGCCTGCGGACACCACTTGTTTGGGACTGCTTCTGCCGCCGCTGCGATCAGCCTCAAAGATTATTTAACCAAAACTAACACAAAAGGGACGGTTCGTTTTTATGGGTGTCCAGCAGAAGAAGGGGGATCGGGCAAGGTATACATGACCCGTGCTGGCCTTTTCGATGATGTAGACGTTGCATTGCACTGGCATGCCGATGATGAAAATGCCGCTAGCCCAAGACCGGCTTTGGCCAATAAATCGGCAAAGTTTCGTTTTTACGGGCGGTCGGCCCATGCCGCTGGGGCCCCCCAAGAAGGGCGTTCTGCACTGGATGCGGTAGAAGCCATGAACTATATGACCAACCTGATGCGCGAGCACATGGACATGTCGGCAAGAATCCACTACGTGATTACCCGTGGGGGGGAAGCACCCAATGTTGTTCCAGACTTTGCCGAAGTCTATTACTATTCTCGACACCCAAAGCGCGATGCAGTGATTGCATTGTTTGATCGTATTGTGAAAGCTGCCGAGGGTGCCGCCATGGGCACGGGAACAACGATGGATTACGAAATGATTGGGGGAACCCATGACCTGCTCTATGTACCCACCTTTCAAAAAATGGTGCACAAGAATCTGCAAAACATTGGCGGGTATGCGTATAACGAAAAAGAAATGGCCTTTGCCAAGGAGATCGCAAAGACCTTGGGGAAACCGTTGACACTCGATCATGTTCAAGGGGTGGCCCCTTATGATATCAATGCCCAAGCCGGTGGATCGACCGATGTCGGGGACGTGAGTTACACGGTGCCGACCGCAGGACTTCGCGGGGCTACATGGGTACCCGGAACTCCGGCCCACAGTTGGCAAGCGGTCGCTGCGGGAGGGACGTCTATTGGGATCAAAGGGATGATGACCGCAGCGAAAGTACTTGCCCTGACAGGCATGCAACTCTTTGAAGATCCTTCGCTAATTGATGAAATTCAAACAGAGTTTAAGCGCATTCGCGGAAAGGATTTTCAATACATTCCCCTCTTGGGAGATCGCGAACCTGCCCTTGATTATCGCAATTGATTTTTTCTACCATAGCTGATTTACCATAAGCATAAGATGGAAATACAATTTTACAAAGTACAGCTCAAGAAGCGATTCCCTCTACGCATTAGTCGGGGAGTAAAAGGCGACAGTTATAATGTCTTTGTTCGTATTGTTGACCAAGGCATAGAAGGTTGGGGAGAAGCAGCCCCTGGTAAAAATGAGGACGCCGATACCCCAGAAAAAGTCGTCGCAGAACTCCAACGACTCATTGCAACCGACATAACGGGATGCAGTATCTATGAAATTGAAGCCCGCGCGCGGGCCATGAAAATTGCCCCCTGTGCCTATGCAGGATTGGATATTGCCCTCTGGGATTGGACCGCAAAGAAAGCCAATCTGCCCTTGTACCAACTTTTGGGCTATCCGCTACCACAGCATCCCACTTCAATGACGCTTGGGATCAATCCTCCCGAGGTGGTTCGCGAACGAATCCCTTTAATATTCGAAAACGACCGGTTCAAATCGTTGAAAGTAAAACTGGGCAGCCCCGAGGGAGTAGATGCCGATAAAGCCATGTTTGAACAAGTGGTGGCTTCGACCAAGGGATCGTCCATCAAAATTCGCGTGGATGCCAATGGTGGGTGGGACTTGCCTACGGCAATCCACATGAGTCAATGGTTGGCTGACCGCGGGGTCACCTACATTGAACAACCCCTCAAAGAAGGGAATGAAGCCGAACTCCCCGCCTTGTTTAAGGCGACCGTACTTCCGATCTATCTCGATGAGTCCTGTCGTTTTTCGCATCAAATACCATCATGGGCCTCGGCGGTGCACGGGGTCAACCTCAAACTCATGAAGTGCGGAGGCATCACTGAGGCATTGCGAATCATTGCAACAGCCAAGGCTTTTGGTCTCAAAACCATGATTGGTTGCATGAGCGAATCCTCCATGGCCATTGCCGCTGGGGCTGCACTCTCGGGGGTACTCGATCATATCGACCTCGATGCGCACTACAATCTTCACCCCGACCCGTGTGGAGGGCTTTCTCTGCAATCGGGAATCACCATGCCTAACCCCAGTGCAGCTGGGCACGGCGCTTACTTAAATACTGAAACACATGCTACAATCATCTGATCAATTAACGATTTTTATGCCCGGTCACTTGCAAAGTGATTACGGGAAAATGGGATTTGGAGTGCTGCGCTACACACAGAACAAGGTAGTTGCAGTCATTGACCCAGATCATGCCGGCGGTTCTTTGGCGGCCATCACAGGGATTGACCACCCAGCGCCTATTGTAAACGACATTGACGAAAGCATTGAAAAGGGAGCCAATGTCTTGGTCATTGGTATTTCTCCCTCGGGGGGAAGAATTCCCAACGATTGGCTTCCAACGATAGAGTATGCCATTGCCAAGGGACTGTGCATTGTCAATGGGTTACACGATTTACTTTTGCCCAAATACAAAAACAGTTTAAAAGCCTCGCAGTGGATTTGGGATGTGCGTGTTCCCCGCACCACCCCAGCTGTTGCCAGTGCCAAAGCCATGGAATTAAACAATCGCCGCATCCTGTTTATCGGCACCGACATGGCGGCCGGAAAGATGACGGCAGGTTTAGAACTCTACCATTGGTTGCGCGAGAGAAACCAATCGGTTGGTTTTGTGGCGACGGGCCAGATTGGCATTACGGTGACGGGGCAAGGAATTCCTCTCGATGCGTTTAAAGTCGATCTTGCTTGTGGTGCTGTTGAGGAAGCCGTTTTGCAACAGCGCGACAAAGAAATCCTCCTCATCGAAGGCCAAGGTTCTTTGCTACATCCGGGAAGTACCGCAACACTTCCTTTGATGCGCGGCAGTTGTCCCACCCACATGATCTTATGTCATCGGGCCGAAAAAACACATTTGAAAGCTCCTGACCATATCCGGATACCAAGTTTAAACAAATTCATTGGCCTGAATGAAGAATTGGCCACGGTGATAGGAACCTATCCGAAGGCAAAAGTCATCGCAATTACATTGAATACCAGTCAGTTGAGCGAGGTAGAAGCCAAGAAATTCATTAAAACAACCGAAGAAGCCACCGGAATCCCCACCTTTGATTTGGTCCGTTTTGGGACGGATGCATTGGGTGAACAGGTTGAAAAAATTATGCATTAAACATTTTCTCTTATGACAAAAATCATGTCCTTTTTGGTGAACCTATCTTTTCTTTTCTTGGCCGTTACAGTTCACGCACAGCGATTGACACGCACCGAAAAAAAAATTGTAGCAAAAGTCAAGGCACTTGACCAAGAATCGATTGACTTTTTGGAAAAAGTCGTGAATATCAATAGCGGTACCATGAACCTTCCCGGGGTGCGGGCCGTTGGAAAAGAATTTGCCACTGCTTTCGAAGTCATTGATTTTTCTACACAATGGATCGAAATGCCGCAAGAAATGAATCGTGCCGGTCATTTATTTGCTGAAATCAACGGTAATAAAGGCAATCGTTTATTGCTGATTGGGCATTTAGATACGGTTTTTGAAGCCGACAGTCCTTTTCAAACATTTGTGCGCCAAGATACCCTTGCCTTTGCGCCGGGAGGGAATGACATGAAGGGTGGCAATGTGGTGATCCTCTACGCCTTGAAAGCCCTGCATGAACTTGATTTGTTGAAAGACACCACCATTCGTGTTGCCTTTACTGGCGACGAAGAACGTACGGGAAAACCCCTGTCTATTTCGAGAAAACCCCTTATCGATGCGGCCAAAAAAAGTGATATTGCACTGGGATTTGAAACGGCCACCGGATTTAATTATGCCACCATCGCCCGCCGAGGTGCTTCTGGCTGGCAAGTCGAAACCGCTGGAAAGAGAGCCCATTCCTCTGGCGTATTCAGCGAGCGTACAGGAGCTGGAGCCATTTTTGAGATGTCACGGATTCTTCATGAGTTTTATGAAGAGGTTCGCGGGGAAACCTATTTAACCTTCAACCCAGGCACCTTGTTTGGCGGTACTTTTGTTGACTATGACCCGCTAAAAAGCAGCGGAACCGCTTACGGTAAAACAAATGTCGTCGCGCAAAAAGCGTTGGTCAATGGAGGGCTTCGTTTTATCTCCGAAGAACAGAAAGAACGCGCGAGAGCAAAGATGCGCACCATCGTTGATGCCCATCTTCCAAGCACCAACGCGACCATTACGTTTACAGACAGTTACCCGGCCATGTTTCCCACCGAAAGCAACAAGGAGATATTGGGGGCCTTAAGCCAAGTAAGTCAAGACCTTGGCTTTGGCGAAGTAAATGCCTATGATCCGGGACGACGTGGCGCAGCCGATATTTCGTTTGTGGCCAACCATGTACCGGGCCTCGACGGATTGGGAAGTATGGGGACGGGCGCGCATACACCCAACGAAACGGTCAACCTAAAAACATTCAACGCGCTCATTCAACGCACTGCGGTGTTTATCTACCGTTTAACCCGTTAATTTTCTATTTTTTTCAATGACAAAAGAAGTCAGATGTAGTGTTGGAATAAAACTCTTTTTATTCTGTTGTTCTGTTTTTTTGATCCGCTGT
>WTJN01000153.1:5005-20136 GCA_011526265.1 Candidatus Arcticimaribacter sp.
TAGTGTTGGAATAAAACTCTTTTTATTCTGTTGTTCTGTTTTTTTGATCCGCTGTGTTGATCAACCAGCATCGCAGTCAATACAGTCACTAAAGACAATACAGTCACCACGCCAGTTATTGTCTCTTGGCGATAGTTACACCATTGGTGAAAGTGTTGAGGAAGGGCAGCGGTGGCCCAATCAATTGGTGCAACGGCTAAAGACAGAAGGGATTTTATTTGCTCCCCCGACCATTGTGGCCAAAACGGGCTGGACCACTGATGAATTGTTGGAGGGGATAGCACGTACTACGCTTCGTGAAAACTATGATTTTGTGTCGTTAATGATTGGGGTGAATAACCAGTACCGTGGCCGTTCCATCGAAAATTTCCGTGCGGAATTCGAACAGTTACTGGCTCTTGCGTTGGACAAAGTATCTGGGCAACCCCACCGTGTTTTTGTTCTTTCTATCCCCGACTGGGGTGTAACCCCTTTTGCTCAAGAGCGCGATAGCGCACAAATTGCGACAGAAATTGATGCTTTCAATGCCGCCATTGCCACCATCTGTGCGGCCAAAAAAGTGACCTATATTGATGTGACTTCAATCAGCCGAAGCGCAGATTCGTCGCAATTCCTTGCACCTGATGGCTTGCATCCCAGTGGAGAAATGTATGAGCTTTGGGTAGACGCTGTCATGCCTTTTTTTAAAAAACATGCAGAATGAATAAGTTAGAAATGGCGCGGGCCATGGATGAAAAAGACGTGCTTCGAGAATTTCGAAAGCAGTTTGTGTCGCCATCCGATCAGATCTATTTGGATGGGAATTCGCTCGGGAAACTTCCCATTAAAACAAAAACAATTGTTCAAGAGGTGGTTGACACCCAATGGGGGCAAACCTTGATTGGAGGCTGGAATGCACATTGGTTGGAACTCCCACAACGTCTCGGAGATAAATTGGCGCGCCTTCTTTGTGCTCCTCCAAAGTCCATTCATGTGGGCGACGCGACATCGGTCAATCTATACAAACTCGTTTATGCACTTCGCGCAACAAATCAATATGGCCCGCATTTGATCACTGATGCCTTGAATTTTCCCACCGATAATTACATTCTCCAAGGCATTGCCCAGCAGTTCAACGCACCCCCAGTCGTAGAAGTGGTATATGAGAACGAAGTTGTTCCATCGATTGAGCAACTAAAGGCGGCCATTGCTGCTACGCCAGGGATCGTGTGTTTGAGTTTGGTGAGTTATAAAAGTGCCTACCTCTATACGATGGAATTACTCAATCGTTGGGCGGAACAACACAAGAGCATTATTGTTTGGGATTTGAGCCATGCTGTGGGGGCCGTCGCGATTGATCTTCAAAAAAGCCAAACGAAGGCCGCGGTGGGGTGTACCTACAAATACCTCAATGGGGGACCGGGATCGCCTTCCTTTTTGTATGCAGACCCCGCCATTGTCTCTTCACTACAATCCCCAATCAAGGGATGGTTTGGTCATCGCAACCCATTTGACTTCTCACCAAATTATCTCCCTGCCGAGGGGGTGGACCAATTCAAAGCTGGAACACCAGCGATATTGTCTTTGGCCGCCATGGAGCCCGGTGTAGACATCACACTGGATGCAGGGATAGATAACATTAGAGCCAAAGGGCTGGCCTTGGGAGAATATTTTCTAGACTTGGTGTACGAAAAATTGACCGGGGTCGGGTTTCGGATAGAAAGTCCAACGGAGGCCGCTTCGCGTGGGTCGCACATCACGCTTTCTCATGAAGAGTCGTGGCGTATCTGCAAGGCCTTGTTGGCCGGTGATGAACATGGGTTAAAAATCATCCCAGACTTTCGTCCGCCCAATTTTATCCGCTTTGGTTTTGCCCCCCTTTACACAGGTTTTGAAGACCTTTATGTGACCGCCGAGCGACTGCATACCATCGTCGAGGAAAAACAATTTACGGCCTATGATGCCACCCAAACGGGGGTGACCTAGTGCTTAGCCTTTGGGTTTTTGGAAGGTTTTTTCTGGCAAAACACGATACCCCATTTGGTATAGCGAAAAGCTAAATATATCTGCTGCTTGTTCGATACGTTTACTCACAGGAGTGCCTGCGCCATGCCCCGCATTGGTTTCGATTCTTATCAGCACGGGTGCTTCTCCCGCTTGCTTATCTTGCAGTTCAGCAGCAAACTTAAACGAGTGCGCCGGAACCACCCGGTCGTCGTGATCGGCAGTGGTAATGAGCGTGGCCGGATAGTTTACTCCTTCACGCACGTTGTGCACGGGTGAATAGCCTTTGAGGTAATTGAACATTTCTTCGGAATCTTCTGCTGTTCCATAATCATAGGCCCAGCCCGCTCCTGCGGTAAAGGTGTGGTAGCGAAGCATGTCCAATACCCCTACCGCCGGGAGTGCCACTCGCATTAAATCGGGGCGTTGCGTCATGGTAGCACCTACCAGTAGTCCGCCGTTCGATCCTCCACGAATGGCCAGATAATCCGAGGAAGTATAGTTCTCCGCAATGAGGTATTCGGCGGCAGCAATGAAGTCGTCGAAAACATTTTGTTTTTTCATTTTTGTTCCCGCGTTATGCCAGGCTTTTCCATATTCTCCACCGCCGCGCAAATTGGGGACAGCATAAATACCGCCTTGCTCCATCCAAACGGCATTTTGAACGCTAAACGAGGGGGTGAGGCTAATGTTAAATCCACCATATCCATAGAGGATTGTAGGGTTTTTTCCGTTGCGTTCCAGTCCTTTTTTGTAGGTGATCATCATGGGGATTTTTGTCCCATCTTTCGAGGAGAAAAACACTTGTTCGGACGTATAGTTAAGTGGAGAGAAATCAATGTTTGGCGCCCAATACAAGCTGCTTTTTCTCGTGTCAGGATCATAGGTGTAGATGGTGCTTGGCGTGGCGTAGTTGGTGAATCGGTAATAAACTTGTTCATCGTCAGCCTTTCCAGAAAAACCGCCAGCGGTTCCGATCCCCGGCAAATCAATGGGTCCTAGATTATTGCCTGCATAGTCGTATTGGAATACTTTGGAAGTGGCATCGATCATGTAGCGTGCAAAGAGGTAGCCCGCCCCGTGTGACACTTGCAATACTTGGTCTTGGTGGGGAATAACATCTTCCCAGTTTTGAATGCTGGGTTGTTTGGCATCCACCCGCACCAGGCGTTGGTTTGGGGCTTGGTGATTGGTCACCAGGTAAAGGGTGTCATCTTTGCTGTCCAAAAGGTAATGATCACCGGAGTAGTTCTCGACCATGGGTAGCAGTGGTGCATTGTCTTCTGTTAAATTCTTTAGATAAAGTTTGTTTCCTGAAGTGGAAACAGCGGCAGCGATAAGGAGGTATTTTCCATCCTCGGTGACTTGGGCATTGACATATCTGTTTTTTTCTTCTTCGGTGCCCCCGTAGACGAGTTTGTCTTGGTTTTGTGGGCTGCCTAGGGCATGATAGTAAAGTTTATGCTGATCGGTTTTTTCCGAGAGCTCGCTGCCTTTTGGACGGTCATAACTGGAGTAAAAAAAGCCTTTGTTCTCCAACCACTCAATACCACTGAATTTGATGTTTGTCAGTGTGTCTTCAATGATTTTTTTTGTGTCAGTATCCATGACAATCACCTTTCGCCAATCGCTTCCCCCTTCGGAGATGGCGAAGGCCGCTAGCGATCCATCCTTGGAAAATTGAATACCGGCCAAAGAGGTGGTACCTTCCTCGGAGAAACGATTGGGATCGAGAAAAACCTCTGCGACCATGGGGTCGTCAGCATAACGATAAAGGGTGTACTGATTTTGCAAGCCGGTGTTTTTGTAGTAATAGGTGTAATTGCCCTCTTGAAAAGGAGCAGATATTTTTTCGTAATTCCAAAGTGCTTCCAGTCGTTCTTTAAAAGTTGTGCGAAACGGAATATTGTCAAGTTGGTCGAAGGTATGTTTGTTTTGATCGGCGACCCACGCGGCTGTTTCGTCACTCAAATCGTCCTCCAACCAGCGGTAATTATCAATGATGTCTTGACCAAAATAGGTGTCTGTGACGGGTTTTTTCGCTGTCGAGGGATAGTCTTTCTTTTCGGTGGTTTGACAAGCGGTGGACAAACCTAGAATGAAGCATGAAAGAAAAATTGAGTGGCGCATGATTGAAGTTTTTGTAATTGTAAAAAGCAGTTTTTGTTGGTCTTGGTTTGAATTTGTAATTTAAGCTTTTAAATCAAAAATACCATAAGCAAGAGCGGGACACCTTCTTAGACCATGAGGTAAGTTTTGTTAACTTTCATTGTAAGGGTCTTGTCGTGTGACGATAACAGAAAAGATTTATGAAGAAAACCCCAGATTTAGTGAAAGACTTTTACGATCAGGACATTGATTTTAAAGCATTGCTCGCTGCCAAAAAATCATCCCGAAAAGTACAGAGCTTCAGTTTAGATCCCTACACAGGACCTTTTGAAAAAGTGCAAAAGCGGCATATACTTAACAGAACTCTGGTAGGGAATGCCAAGCGGCACATGGATGATGTTGCAGCACTTGACTTGGATCAAACCATTGATCTATTATTTGTCCCCGATCATCTGGGAGAACCCATCAATAATTACTATCATAAGTTAAATGCCCAACAATATCGCGAGCGCTATGGGTCGGAAGATGTCGCGCCCGGAGCTCCATTCATCCATCGCGCATATAACCGTGACCTTCCGCCGGGGAATGAAGAGCAGTTTGGTGGTGAGCGATATCATGCCGTGACCTCCTGGTACCACGAAAGAATTTACGAACAGCGTACCTCGATCCATTGGAAGTTGTTTTTGTTTTTGCACCACCTTGTACCGGTCAAAGGCTTTGATTTTTTTGGGCATAAAGCGACATTCAACTACATGAAATTGCTTTTTGACAGTTGTTTTGGCAGCTACAAGCAATTCATTTATGACATCACCATCGACAGCTCAATGCTGAATTATTTGAATCTGGCCTTGAGCCAAAAAGACACCCCCGATGAAAACTATGCACGTGAAGTACAAGAATTATTCACGGTAGGCAAACGCCCTTTTGCGCAGTTTTCGGAAAGCGACGTGCGGGAGATCGCGCGCGCCTTGGTGGGGTGGAATCATAATTATGACGCCTTGGTTTTTGAAGAGGGGCATGAAGAAACCTCCTATTTCCAACCTTGGAATCACGATACGGGCGATAAGCATTTTTCGTCTTTTTATAGCAATACGGTCATTCGTGGACGTGCAGGGGAGGAGGGAGCAGAGGAATTGGCCGAAGTCATCGACATGCTCTTCGATACCGAAGAATCTTCTATCTACATCGCTCGGCGGTTGTATCAATTTTTTGTGTATCCCAATCTCACGGATACCATCGAAGAACAAATCATTCGACCCTTGGCCGAGGTCTTCCGAAACAGCAACTATTCCCTTGTTGCGACGCTTAGGGTTTTGCTCACAAGTCAGCACTTTTTCGATCAGGGCAACTACAACGCGATGATTTTACCCCCATATGACTACTTGTTTAAACTTGCCAAAGAAACGCAGATTTTGCAGGGGCTATTGGTACATTGGGACGGGCAAACTTTTCACAACGAGCTTTCGGAACCACAGTATTTCCCCAGCCGTTTAAAAGACCAACTGGTACTGCGATCCAAGGCGCTGCAAGACATGACGTGGAGTTTGTATAACATGGGCATGGTGATCAATGATCCTCCCAGTGTGTCGGGTTGGCCCGCCTTTTACCAAGCCCCGGTGTACGACTTATTTTGGATCAATACCTCAACCATCAAGGCACGCAAAAGAATTGCCGAAAGTATACTGCGTTGGGGAGTGTGGTTGAATGAAGAAATCAATGCCTCAGGAAGTGCCAATTTGCAATACCATGCGATCAACTTTCTGCGCACATTTCAAAATCCTTATGACATTGATGCCTTTATCGACGAACTCAACGATCGGTTCTTGGGCGAAGATTTACCCCCTGCCACTCGACAGCGGATACGCCGTGCATTTCTCAGAGATGTACAGCCCGAACACTGGGAGGATGCTATGCGACATATTTTGACCAACGAATCCAATCCCTATACCTCGGGAATCAACGGAATCATGTCCGATGCACTGTATTTGTATTGCATGTTAGGCGAATTTCATTTACACTAGGTTGCCATGAAAAGAAGAGATTTTATACATAAACTCAGCCATGCAGCCGCTTCCCCTTTTGTGTTGCCGCCTTTTGTGAGTGACCTGCGGTTTGCTCATCCCAACAGTATTCTCAACAACACCGCCCAGCAGGGGAATATCATTGTCTTGATCAAACTCAATGGAGGCAATGACGGCCTTAACACCGTAATTCCCTTGGATCAATATGCCCCTCTGCGCAACGCTCGACCGCATGTGATTCTCCCAGAAAATCGAATTATTTCCCTTGGAGATCATGACCTTGGACTTCACCCAAGCTTGACCAATTTTAAATCGCTTTATGACGAAGGGCGGATGAAAATCATTCAGAATGTGGGCTATGAAAACCCCGATTTTTCTCATTTCCGTTCGATGGATATTTGGGAAACGGGAGCAGATTCAAACCAGTACCTCAATTCTGGATGGATGGGGCGTTTTATTGAAAACCAACACCCAAGCTTTCCACGCGATTATCCGAATAACGATTATCCTCATCCATTATCGATCGAGATTGGCAGCCCGTCACTGCTGTTTACCGGCCAATCTTCGTTCACTAGTTATATTGCGCAGGATCCCGATCAATTTCAAGAAATCATCAATGAATTTGACAATGTCTATTCGACCGATCGCAGCGGGATGAAACTGGATTATATTCAGTTGGTAGCCAAACAATCCAATGCCTATGGCCGTGTCATTCGCGATACTTATCGCGCAGGGCGCAACACCCACAGTTTTGACAATTCATGGTTGGGAGAGCAATTTTCTATTGTCTCTAAGCTGATCAGCGGTGGGTTAAACACCCGAATTTATATGGTAGAATTGGGTGGATTTGACACCCACGACACCCAAGTCGATATCAACGATCACACTCAAGGGCAACATACCCATTTGATGCGCCAACTCAACGAGAATATTTTTGCATTCATGCGGAACATGGACGCCATAGGCCGCAGCGATGATGTGTTGTTGATGACCTATTCGGAATTTGGTCGCACCATTGTTTCCAACGGCTCTCGCGGCACAGACCACGGAACGGCAGCGCCCTTGTTTATTTTTGGTAACAAAATAGATCCCGAAATTTTGGGGCACAATCCGGTCATTCCACAAAATGTGCGATGGCAAGATAATCTAGCCGCCGAATTCGATTACCGACAAGTGTATGCTTCGGTCATGCAACAGTGGCTGAGTGCAGAAGAAACCACTGATAGTCAAGTGTTGAACCGAAGTTATACCCCTTTGTCAATCATCCAAGAGCGTTTTCGCGATCGTGATTTGGATGGGGTACCTGATGCTGTTGATTTGGAGCCCAACACTCCTCGAGGGGCAGTGGTCGATCTCAACGGGGTGCAGCTGTTTTCGTTGCCGGTAGACAATTATTCTATTGTTGCCAAAGACATTAGTTGTGGCGGGGAAAACGACGGGCGTATCACGTTAGAAGTACGCAACAAAGGAATTGATTATGAAATTGATATTCCCTCACTTGCCGCGCGATACGCAATCAATGCTACGAACAATCACCAGTTGGTCATCGATCATCTTGCGGCCGGTAGTTATACCATCAACATTACCGTTGATGGGCAGGAGAACTACTTGCAAACTTTCGCGATCAACATTGGGGTGCCGCCTTCGTTTACGGCAAAAACCTCGGTCAATACCACCAAGCAAACCTTTTCAGCCAATTTATCGGGGGCCGACCGCTATTATGTGGAGTGGAATGGAGAACGCAAACAAACACAGGAGCATAGTATTGTATTGCCTCTTGTTCCCGGAATGAATAAAATTCGAATCTCTACTGACATTGAGTGTCAAGGGGTATTTGAAAAAGAAATTTTCATTAGCGATGAACTCAAGTTTTTCCCTAATCCTGTCATAGATGATCTCCACCTTGTTCTTCCGGGCACTTCCTCTTCCGTTCAATTGTCGATTTACCATCACAATGGGAGTCAACTCCATTCCGCGAGCTATGCTGTTGGAGCATCGCGAATGATTCGTTTGCCTATGGCGACCTACGCTGCAGGGATTTATTTGATCAAAGTCACAGGCCCAACGGTGAATAAAACAATAAAAGTCCAAAAGCAATGAGAGAAATTAAATGCTTGATAATCATAGGGATGGTATTTTCTTTTTGTTTGGCCTGTGGTAAAGAAAATCCTCCAGATGTTGAGGTAACTCCTGTTCAAGAAGAAGTTCCTTCACCCGAAGCCGCCGTACTTCTTCGTCCGGTGAATGATGAGGTTTGTACTTCTGGGGTACCGGTTTCTGATCATTTTAGTCGGGTGCGTTTTGAGTGGAATGCGGGTGCAAATACAGAGGCCTACACGCTCAAAATTCACAACCTGAACAATCAACAAAATCAATTTTACACCAATATTCAAGAGACGTTTAAGGAAGTAGAATTGGCCAAAGATATTCCCTACCAATGGCAAGTCATCTCTTCCAGTGCGGGCACAAACGATTCGGCCATTTCATCACCGTGGCGTTTTTATTTGGCTGGTGACGGCGCCACCAATGCAGCACCCTATCCGCCGCAGTTGCTTCGACCTGCGTCTGGATCGCGATTTCCAACCTCCACCGCCAGGGTTGAATTGGCTTGGGAAGCGACTGATCCCGACCGAGAATCCTTGACCTATACCCTGTATTTTGACACCGTCGATGGGCGGCAATCCCCAGCCAGTGATCATCAAAATATCACTGTAACGCAAAAAGAGGTAGCTGTAGCCTCCCAAACAACCTATTACTGGCGTGTCCAAGCAACAGACCCCAACGGCAACAGTGCCTTTTCGGCGGTCTATAGTTTTCGGGTAGAATAATTCAGACCAAGTTGATGTAAAGAATATCGCGGTCCAATGCTGTGGTATATTGCTGCAGATAGCAATACATCAACAATCGATTTCATGGGTTTCCCAACCCGCCGTAGTGTCTTGATTGAGAAAGTAAAAACAACGTTGCGATCCGTCGGGAAAAGTCACCCTTTTGGTGTAGGCATCCGGGATGGTGGCCCCTGTGTCTAGCGTGGTCGACTCAGCGCCAAAATGAAGAATGATTTCGACATTTAATGTACCAAATTCATTGGCCCAATCCCGAATTTCTTCCTCCAAATACGCCCATTCTCCGCGGTTGAGTTGATCTTTTTGTAAGGTGCAATTCAAGAAAGAAAAGGTCGCGTAGAGATTTTCATAACTGTCGGTAAACGATCCAGCAGGGGCGAGGTGTCCGCGGTCCCAGGGGTTGTTGTAATAGTCGTCATTGTCAGAGGTAATGATGGAATCGACTTCGTAGAAATTCATGCCGTCTCGGTCGGCAGCTTTAACAATGGAGCGCACGTCGTAGCGAATCCAGTTGGGTTGCTGCAGTTGTTCGTTGTAAGAAACCGTGAAGATACTTCCTTCGACCTGCACATCGGCTCGGGGTTCCCAGTCTTTCACAATGCGGACTTCCTCGGCTTCGGGCTCAGGGACCGGTGCGCAACAATCGGTACTTGGACTGCAGGACCAGAGTGGAAAAAGGAGCAATAAGTGGGTAAAAACCTTGTTGGTCATTATGATCGATTTGAAGTGAGATGTTGGTGAAACAACAGTTTAAATGTACTTAAAAAAGTGGCCCCAAGTCAAGAATGGTGTATTATTTCTCCGTTCGGTGGGTGTCAAAAAATCGAATCACCTCATCAGGATCATCGATGATTTCGAACAAGGACAAATCTTCTGCCGAAATGGTATAGCCCACCATTTGATGCAACTGCTCAATCAGCGGCTTCCAATACTTTGCGTCATACAGCACCATGGGACGCTTTTTTATTTTCCCAGTTTGTATCAGGGTAAAAACTTCAAAGAATTCATCCAGCGTTCCTACGCCCCCAGGGGCAATGAGGAAAGCAGAGCTATAGTTGACAAAGATGACTTTGCGTGCAAAAAAATATTTAAAATCAACCAGATGATCCACAAAGGCATTGGAACACGTTTCAAAAGGCAAGTAAATGGACAAACCGATGGATTCGCCCTGTCCTTCCTTGGCTCCTTTGTTGCCGGCTTCCATAATGCCTTTTCCTCCTCCGGTGATGATGCCATAGCCAATCTTGGTCAGTTCTTTGGCGATGTAGGTGATTTCCTTATAATGCTTGTGGGAGGGGTCTGTCCTGGCAGATCCAAAGATAGAAATACAAGGCCCTGCCTTGTTTAGTTTTTCAGCGGCAGTCTCAAAATCCCGCATCACTTGTTCTAAATTAATCATCGGTTGTCTTTTTTCTAAGTTATGGATATTTTTGCGCTTTGCGTTGATGAAATCAATGAAGAAAAAATTATCTTGTGAAAATGAAAGGAAATTTGGGCGTATCACCCGAATCGTCCTAAGCATTGACATCCGACAAACACTAATCAACACTTCATACTATTTTTTATGGAACTCATCCCTTCCGCTGGAGCCAGTCTCAGTTCTGTTTTACAAGGCTTTTTAGGTATCCTCGTGCTTATGCTGCTGGCCTATGGTGCCAGCAGTAACCGGCAAGCCATTCCCTGGAAAACTGTTGTATTGGCCTTGTCTACCCAATTGATCATTGGGATCTGTATTTTGAAAGTCCCTTTCATTCAAAACATTTTCGAGCAGTTGGGGGTGGTGTTCATCAAGGTGATTGAATACACCTTGGCGGGAAGTGCGTTCATGTTTGGTGATTTTGTAGACTTGAGTAAAACGGCCTACATCTTTGCTTTTCAAGTACTCCCGGTTATTCTGTTTTTTTCTGCGCTGACTTCGGTGCTCTATTATTTGGGGATCATTCAAAAAGTTGTTGGCTTTCTGGCTTGGGCACTTCGCCGCATTGTCGCTATTAGTGGGGCAGAAAGTCTATCGCTTACCGGGAATATTTTTCTGGGGCAAACCGAGGCGCCCTTGCTGATCAAGGCCTATTTGAGTGAAATGAAACGCTCAGAGATCTATCTGGTCATGGTGGGCGGTATGGCTACCGTTGCCGGAAGTGTACTGGCGGCCTATGTGGGCTTTTTGGGCGGTGACGACCCCGTGGCCCGTGTAACCATCACCAAACACCTGATTGCTGCTTCAGTAATGGCCGCGCCAGGTGCTGTGGCGATCTCTAGAATTTTGGTTCCACCGGCCACTAAAATGGCTGTTTCGGACAGTGTGCAGATTGACCATCAAGAATTTGGAAGCAATATACTCGCGGCCATCACCAACGGAACCACCCAAGGGTTAAAGTTGGCTGTGAATGTCGGGGCGATGTTACTCGTTTTTGTGGCCCTACTGGCGTTGATCAATGATCTTTTATCTGGTCTGGGCGATGGGTTAGGGCTCAATGCAATCATCGCGGAGAATACGGCCTACAGTTCGTTGACGATTGAGTTTTTACTCGGCAATCTTTTCGCACCCTTGATGTGGTTGATTGGTGTCGCCAAAGAAGACATTACTCTGGTGGGGCAACTGCTAGGGGTAAAGTTGGCAGCCAGTGAATTTGTGGCCTACATTCAGTTAGCCGATCTAAAAAACATGAACAATGAAATGCATTTGCTCTATGAAAAATCGGTGGTGATGTCCACCTTTATTCTGTGTGGATTTGCCAATTTTTCGTCTATAGGCATCCAACTTGGAGGGATTGGAATTTTAGCCCCTTCTCAGTCTAAGAATTTATCAGAGTTGGGATTAAAAGCCGTTTTGGGTGGAACCATTGTCTCGTTGATGTCGGCTACCATGGCGGGCATGATTTTGGGATAACCATCGAATTCAATCATAAAAAAAAGCCACGGTAATACTGTGGCTTTTTCATGTGCTTTTGGCTGTGACGCTAGGCAAAGATCTCATTTAAAACAGCCGCAAGGCGGATACCGGCTTTGTAGAGTTTGTCTTTCACCAAGGGAAGGTTTTCATAGTTGTAAAGATACCCCAGTCGGTCGCCATCGTTGACTTTGGCATAAATTTCGACCACCTCTTCATGCGATTCATTGGCCCAGTCGACTGCAGTTCCAATGGTCACATCAGCATTCTCGCGCTCCATCAGGCTTTTCGCCAGCTCGGTATAGGACATTTGATAATCGTTAATCATGTCCGAATCCCAGAGACGGTGAAGGTTGGTGCTACGACCAAAATATTTGAGTTTAATGGTATTGCCTCCTTTGTCTTCCGGACGACCTGTGTGTAAGGGTTGGTGCAAATCGGCCAAGCAGTGAACCAAGTACTTGAGGTAAAACGCTTTTTTCGCTTGGGGGGTGGAAGGGTCTTTCAGTCCCTTGATGCACGCCTCAATGGCCGTCACCACATTTTCTCCTTGGTGTTCGACCTCCTCATAACGCTTGTCTAAGGGAAGGTTGACATAGTGCCAAATCACATAAGCGTCATAATCGGGGTTGGATCGAATTTCATCGGCCCAGGTGCCAATCCGAGCCAGTGAGCGACCCTCGAGCAGTGCGCTAATCGCTTTCTTGGCCTTGGGTTTGAGGTGATGTGCCGCGATTTCTCCAATTACGCGGTGACCAGTTTTTCCCCAATCGGCATGGGCCAGTAGGGGAAGGAGAAGCAGGAAGAAAAGTTTTTTTGTCATAAGCCTAAAAAAGGGACCGAAGTCCCTTTTTATTGTTTAAAGTTGTGTTTAGAAGCGGTACTTCACAGACATGTTCCATGTTGTTCCGAAGCCGAACCAAACAGAGTTGGTTACATCTATACCATTCCAAGTCTCAGAAGAGGAAGTGGCGTGGATGTTTGAATTAGATTCAGCAATATAGGTTTCATCTAACAAGTTATTGATGTTCATCCTAACAGACCATCCATTCCCTGCGAAGAAAGTTGCTCCCAAGTCCACCAATCCGTAAGATGGTAATTTAAGTGCACCTGCGTTGTCTGCTTGTGTAAAGGCAGAGTCAGTAATGGAGTAATCAGCATAGAGTCCGTCAACAAAACGGTAGTCTAAATCCACTTTCAATTTAGATCCGAATCGGTGGTCAACGCCTAAGTAAAGCACTGTTTGAGCAGCGTCACCAACTTTTGCGCCTTCGGTATACAATGTACCTGTACCGATTGATTGTTGGTTTTCATCGAAAAGTTCGGCACTAAAGTTTTTATCGTAAGTCCAGTCTCCTAGCGATAGCATACCTTTTACCGTTGTAGCATTAGCAAGTTTGTAGGTTCCTTCGATTTCTAAACCTTTGTGCGTAACGTTAATGTCTTTAAATTGTGCAAATCCGTCAACACCTTGTTGGTTAGAAAGTGATCTTGATTCAAAACGGTTCCCCCAATTGGTGGAATAAACGTTTACGTTCAATTGCAATTTATCAGACACATAACCGTATCCTAATTCAAAAGAAAAAATTTCTTCGTTTTGCAAGTCAGGGTTCACAGTGTTAGCATAGTTCGGGAAGACAGCGTCAAATTGAGGTTGTCTTGAAATGAATCCTGTATTGAAGAAAACATTAGATTTCTCGTTGAGGTTGTAGTTCGCCCCTCCTTTGATATAGCCACCTCCAATGTTCTTTTTGTCAGAGATTGGGTTGGTTGGTTGCGCAAAGAAATCTTCACGTTGGAAAGATTGATTGGATGTTCCTAACTGAAGGACAGCAGAGAGTTTTTCGTCTGTATATTCAGCCATGGCATTGAATCCAGCCCATTTTACGATACCGTTGTTATAATAGGCAATTTTAGGCCCTCTAATTCCAGTATTATTGAATGGAGATGCTTCGATCGTCGTTTCAACAATTTGCCCTCCGTTATTGTCATTTCCGGTAGAGAAATAACCGTCAAGCCCCATAAGGTTGTTCATGGCTCTGTAGTGGTACCCTTTGTAGCTTCTTAGGTCAACCCCAAACTTGTAGGTCATTTTCTCTCCTTTGATTTTCAAATTGGAGATCCCACCAATCCAGTCATGTGAGTTCATGGATGCTCTTCGAACAACTACTGCTCTGTTCACTCCATCACTGCTGTATCCGTTCGATCCAATTCTTAAACCATCGAATCCACTAATGTCTCCGGTGTATGTGCTTCCAGATTGGTTCGACTGAACGATTGCATCATAATTGATAAATCCGTCTGCGTCACGTGCACCTCTTCCATCTTCAAGGTAGTGCTCGGTGAGGTCTTTTCTAAAAGGAAGAATGTCAGTGGTTGAACTTCTCCAACCTTGACCACGTGGACCAGTTCCACCTCCACGGCCTGCAGAAGCATAAAGAGAAGTGTTGACTTCAATGCGATCAGAGACTTCCATGTCCCAGTTAAAGGTAGCTAGGGGTTTGTTGTAGAAGTTTCTACGCATTGAAAATTCTTCTCCATTTAAAGTACCCCCGTTGGTATTCCATCGTCTGTCGATGCCTTCTTCACCAAAGTTCTGGTAATCGCGGATCGATACCCAAACATCGCGTTGGTGGTGCCACTGACCAGCGCCTAAAACCGATAAGTTAAACTTACTACGAGAACCTACTGGCGAGTAGCCTACTGCTGCAAAATAGGTCCATCCTTCTCCTTTAGTGTTGTAGATGTAACCGTCTCCTTGCCACTTGGTTAAGAGGTAAGAGGAAGACCAGCCCTTCTCATTTACACCAGTGTTGTAGATTGCTGTGGTTTTCAAGTAACCATCATTCCCAATCATTTGTGTGATCGACCCACCTTTTGCTTTTTCGGCACTCTTAGTGAAGATCGAAATAGTACCCCCAACAGAGGGAACAGCTAGGGTGGAAGCTCCTAAACCTCTTTGGATTTGAATCCCTGAAGTAACATCGGTTAGTCCTTGCCAGTTTGACCAGTATACCCATCCGTTCTCCATATCATTGACCGGTTGACCGTTGATTAAGAAGGAAGTGTTTCGTTGGTCAAAACCACGCAGTGAGATACGGCTATCTCCATAACCTCCTCCTTGTTTCGTGGCATATACCCCTGGTGTCTTGTTCAAAATTTCAGGAAATTCCATGTTTCCTACTTTCAACGCAACTTCTTGCGCAGTAATACGACTCACCGCGATGGGTGTTTGTCGGGCTTTGGCAATGTCGATCACCCCAGAGGTAACAACAACCTCCT
>WTJN01000060.1 GCA_011526265.1 Candidatus Arcticimaribacter sp.
ATGTTAGTCACTCCTTCCATTGATACGGAATGACTGCAAAGACCATGCCAACTTAAACCACAGTGATTGATAGATGCATGATCTTGGTTGCTATAGGGCCTGACGTATTACCGCCACCACAAGGCGGTCTGACGCAACTACGCTACCTACAGTCATGAAACTTGGTTTTGCTCCTGCAGACCAAGTTACAGAGTCGCTGAGGGGGCGTTGATTAGGTTATTCGCTAAAACTGTGGTATACTTATTGGATAAACAATCAGGGAGTTATAGCCGTGACAAGAATAATTATGCTGGGGACATACTCTAGTGCTGGCCTAAAGGGCCTTATTTCAGGCTCTGATAGAAGGGCGGCAGTAGAAGCACTAATGAGTGCAGTTGGTGGTACTTGCCACAACATTCATTTTACCAGAGGCAAATATGATGTAGTCGTAGATTGTACGCTACCATCACAAAATGCAGTGATGGGTGCTGCGGCCGCTATAAAAGCTTCAGGCGGCTTTGAAATAGCTGACTACGTTGAGATCGTAGATATAGACGCAGTAAAAACTGAAGCGCAAAAGATTGCAAAAGCCTACGCCCCACCTAACAGTTGATGAGGCGATAATAACGCGGGTACCTGCACTTAATACTCCACCACTTTCTGTGATAGCTCTTACTGCGCCACTTAGGTGAGCGATACTGTTGACGATATACTGAATGTCATCAACACAGCCTATCACTCTCCACCTGCCACATTCGCTTTGCCAAACGCAGGGGTAGTCTGGGTGTGACTCTGGTAATGTTATTCTCTGGTGGAACATCACACCTCTTCATGCTGGCTGAATTTGTCGTAGTATGACTTCAGAGATGTGCCTAACTCATCGGCTGGATTGTATTCACCCTTGGTGCGAACATACTTCTGCATTCCACCTCCTCCGCCATCAACTTCAGCCAATTACAGAAGTGAATTTGTTAGGCGATATCTTCCCCTGAATTCAGTATCTTATGGAAGCCGTTTCCTGCTGAGGCCTCGTACCATCCCTTACATCAATGATATTTCCCCTTTGACCTCAGCTGGTCATTTGCCGAGGGTGGGTTTTCCCTGTTTTTTGGATTAAACAGGGAATTTAACAGGGATTTTTTTGTTTTTTGATAATTGGAAACGACCCAATTGCGGATAAACCCCAATGTTTAGTTGGGTTTTTAGAATCGGGCCTAAAAAAATATCAGGGAATTTAATTGGCTGTAACAAGGAATTCACCCCAAAAACAGGGCTTCTTTTTTCTGACCAATCAAGCGGTACGTCCTTGGAAATCAACATCTCACTATTCAATTCTCGGTTTGTCGTGCCATTGAGAATCTCATAGATTATAGCGTAAATTGAATACTGATGATTGGGCTCGTGTGTCTGACAGCGCCGCCATAATCGCAAGATATTATTACAAATGAATTAGTTATAGTTTGGTCATGTATTGCCCTCCCAGATGGCCCCTCGGTTGGCTGGGAAAATCATTTCTGCATTAGATTATAATAATGGGTAGGGGGCCAAAACTCGATAACTTCAGTTGCTAGTGAACTTTAGTACACTTACCTTTTTCGAAATGGTGTAAGGCAAGTGCGTAAACACCTTGCGCTTGATCCGTGTCTCCCTCCTGCTCCCAATAATTGGAAGCGGTTAAGAAATCTCTATAGTTAACGCAATCACGTGATCCATCTCGCATGTGCTGCTGTTCTTTCAAATATTTAGGAACAAGGTAAGCCGCGCCAATTATGGCTCCAACAACTGCAATTGATAGAAACGTAATTGCTATCGTTTTTAGCTTTCGGGCTGTTACTCGGATTTTCAAGTTCAATCTCCGTTTTCCTCTAAGGCCCGTAGCCGCACTTCAATCTCTGTCAGCTCCAGAGTACTGCTGTAGCTATTTATAAATTCCCATTACCTCTATTCCTATCATTTCGCATGTTTTAACATAACATATTCGTAAATGTTTTGGTATAGTCGCTATATGATTTCGATCATGATTAATACTATTGGTGGATTGTATGGAAAGAGTTTGGTTTTTAATCTTGATCACATTTGTTCCAACGGATTTACTTGCTGAAATGAGTGATGTCCGCCGAAATACGTTGATCAATATTTGCACTATCGCACAGAAATCATCTGATCTCGGAACCATTCGCAACGTTGCTAATCAGCTCAAGGATGCCGAGCGTCCCGATGATATAATGCTAGGTAAACAGTATGATGAATGTTTGTTGGTTGCATATGGTAAGCCAACACCTTCTGTTGATGTAGAAGAACTATTAAAGAAGATTAATGATGCGGCAAAGCAGTTGCATGACGATTGTCGTAGCTTACTTGACGCTTCTCCAGAGATTGCAATCTCTAATCCAATTTGTAAGGACACACTGCTTAAATGATGTCTAAGCTAAAATTGTTTCTGCTATTTGCGGGAATTTTGATTTTGTTGATGCTCGTCACAGCTGCGAAGATGGAACATATGTCGTTGTGATACATTTTATTCATCACTTTGGTTGCTCTGATGTTCGTTGTACTTCTCAAAAAGAAGCATCGACGAAACGCAAGGTTTACTACGCACCTGGTTAGTAGGCGGTTCAGTAAAGTTCCAAAGAATAAGAAGGATTAGTGTTGATCACTAATCGCTGAGTTTAACATACAAAAAATAAGTGAACGCAATACCTGCAAATGTAACTATGGCTAGGGTCGTTCCCATGGCCAGACCAAGGTACAGTTCGTCTGTAATCCCAGTCAAAGAACTCCAAGTTACTATTTCATGTTCGTGCAACATAACAGTCAAATTAAGGGCAAAACACCCTAAGTCAACGAATACATAGGTATACTTTTAGGCGGCGAAAAAATCGGCGGGGACCAACAGCTCGTAGAGGCAGCGTTAGCCAGTCCCTTAGGGCGTTAGGTGAACCACCCCCTGCAGCGATTTTTTGCCTGTGATAACCAAGAATACCATTATAACCCCGAAGGTATTCCTGCATTTGACAAACGCCCACCTGCGAAAACAGATTAACTTTGAGTATTTAGATACCAAGGACACTTTGATGCAAACCTCTGTTGCCACAGTTTCGATTTCCGGAAATCTCAGGTAAAAACTAGAGGCAATCGCGGCAGCTGAGTATGATGGCGTCGAAATTTTTGAAAAGGCGTTCAAGGGAACTGCACCTAGCTTGCTCTAGCGATCAATTACCAGATGACCTGTAATAAATCTAAAGAGACTTAATGATATTTGGCGTCTGAAGCGCAAATGGGTTGCCCTTTAACTTATTGGTTCCTTAACAGTTCACCCAACTTAATTTTGGGCCTACCATTGAATTCATCCTCATGAAGGAACTGTTTCACGGTATACATCCTGATCCCTACTCCTCCAGTGCTGTTACCCTCTGAAGGTGACCATTCATGCATTACATAATTATCCTTGGCTCCGCTAATAAATGAAAACCAATGGTCTGCTTTATGAGGCCCAGTGCCTTCTGACCTAAAATGAAATAACCGTGCCTTGGGTTTTGCCATAATTAACGATAACACACTTCGCGCAGCGGGTCGCACAAGATTTTTAGATCTACTAATCAGAAAATTTATGATACTCGGTAATTACTAAAGACAGTAGTTTAATGAAATATCGTGCAAAAAAAATTGTAGGGATCATACTGCTCGCTATTCTTGGCGTAGTAGGCATTTTTTTATTTAGTACAAACAAAAAAACGCCTGAAGAGCATCTCGAGAAGAACTTGAATACATATATCAAAAATTACTAATACGATGGTGGAATAAACTGACAGGTTCAATAGGGACCACTAACCAGGTTGTATAGGTCAGAAACCCTTTACCTACATAATAGCTGGGTTTAAGGCTTAGTGCTTCAAACGGATACACTACATAGGTGCAAAAAATGATAAGCTAAAACAGCCCCTAAACAAAATGTGGTAATCGCAAAAGCCCACGCTAAAAAAAGATTGGTATCTTTGTCTGTGCAAACGAGGAGAGCATGGAAATCTGGGCACAGTGACAGAACGCAAAGACTGCTGAAGTTGAAATGCATAAGTACATCGTCAACACACAAGGCTTCCTGTATTGGCTGGAGGTGCACTCACACCGTTTTCTCCAATCACCTAACGAAAAGGTTATACCATGATCGGACTGAAGCAATAGACTGCCACCTGTAATTCAAACTTCGTCAGATTTGAGAATATACCTGATCAGAAATACCCCAATCACAGTGCCTGCAGCAGCCCAGTACCGCAAAAAGCCTAACGCGGGGTCCGCCCAAATCGCAGTCATCCCACAGACCAAGGTAAACAAACCTGTTGCTATTAAAGGTAAAACCTTACTCATCTGCTCTTTATCAAAAACAGTTAAACACGACGTGCATGAACAGCAGCTTTGGAACTAAACATTCGAACGCTATGCAAAATTTCGCAGCTAGTTCCCCCCCAAATTTCAAAGGTATCATAAAATTGCTTCTTAGCCATGGTGTTTCTCCCTGAGTTGAAATTTAGCTAGGCCATCGGCCAGTGTCGTCAATGGAGGGCGATACAAGGTCGTCTAATGTAACTGCGACACTTTAGGTAACGCAGCTTGATTTGGCCGCTATAGACCGCGTTATAGTTTCTCTCGTGGTACAGTTTCTGTACTGGTAAAATAATTGAATGGAAACCATGGTCGCATACGTTGGGTTCCACGACACAAGGATAGTTAGATGAATGGCCTTACAAAAACATGTATGGTGATATCTACAATATCGCTTGCTCTATTAGCCGCAGATACTTGGCTTTGGACGCTTATGGATCTCTCAAATAATGAAGATGACATTTACGAAATGCATTTGCAGATGCATGAAGAGATGGACGCACAATAGGCTTTAATGACTGAAGCGCTTGAAGATAAACTGATTGATCTGCGAGATCGTGTTGATTTGCTGCTCATCAAACAAAAAAACCGACGCAAGCATATCAAAGCTAAGCAGGTCAGACAGCAATCAAAAACTAAAAAGCTCCAATGCGCTGAACCGCTCGATCTGCAGCAAAATCAGTTTAAAGATCGTGAGCAAAACTTAACTAAACGGAGAAGAATAGGAATGAAGTATTTGGGAGTAGTAGTCATCATTGGGATATTCTTTGGTGCACTGGAAATGGGCGGCGGACTAGTTAAAGCCATGGATTTGATGTCACTAATATTTGTGCTTGGTATTGCGATTGGTCATGCCCTTGGCG
>WTJN01000062.1:0-22984 GCA_011526265.1 Candidatus Arcticimaribacter sp.
GATTTGCCCAGCTCATTGAACAACTCGACAGCACCAATAAAACCAATCAAAAGGTTGCTGCACTCGCCCACTATTTTGAGGAGGCCACCAAAGAAGATGCCCTGTGGGCAGTGGCCCTGCTCTCCCACCGGCGCCCTTCTCGACCCGTTACCACCACCCTCATGCGTCAATGGGCAGCAGAAATTGCACAATTGCCCGAATGGCTGTTTGAAGAATCCTATCACATCGTCGGCGACTTGGCCGAAACCATTGCCCTCTTGGTGCAACAGAAAGGAACTGGAGAGGCCCCAAGCCTCACCCAATGCATCGAAGAAATTATCGCCCTAAAGCCCAAAACAGAGGAGGAGAAAAAAAGCTATATCTTCCACCGCTGGAAAGGGCTCAACAACTTTGAACGCTTTGTCTTCAATAAAATCTTGACAGGGGGCTTCCGCATTGGTGTGAGTCAGAAGCTAATGACCCGTGCGCTATCCAAAGCGGTGAAAATCGAAGAAAACATCTTGGCCCACCGCCTCATGGGACAATGGAGTCCGCAGAACACCAACTTCGATGCATTGATTTTGAACCCCAACCCCGAAGATTATATTTCGCAACCCTACCCCTTTTTCTTGGCCCATGCCCTCGAGGATGGCTTTCGGGAAAAAGAAGACCCCAACCATTGGCACGTTGAACATAAGTGGGACGGCATGCGCGCCCAACTCATTGTCCGTCAAGGGAAAATATTTCTGTGGAGTCGCGGAGAAGAACTCATCACCGATAAATTCCCAGAACTGGCGGTCTTGGCAGAACACCTCCCCAATGGAACAGTCGTCGATGGAGAATTACTCCCAGTCATAAACGGACAAATCGGCGATTTCAACGCCCTGCAAAAACGCATTGGCCGCAAAACTGTATCACAAAAACTACAGCAAGAAGTCCCCATCAGCATTATGCTTTACGACCTCTTGGAATGGGGCGGTGAAGACCAACGACAACACCCCTTGCACCAACGTCAGCAACAGCTTCAGGCCCTCTATCAAAACCTCCCAACAGATTTACCCGTAATGCTTTCTGCGGTGCTGTGCTTTTCTTCGTGGGAAGCCATAGCAGAAGAACGTGAACAGGCACAAGTCAGGCGCAGCGAGGGGCTCATGCTTAAACACAAAGATTCCACCTATGCGGTGGGTCGAAAAAAAGGGGCTTGGTGGAAGTGGAAGTCCGACCCCAAAACCATCGATGCGGTGTTGACCTATGCCATGCGGGGACATGGACGGCGCACCAACCTCTATACCGACTATACCTTTGCCCTGTGGCAGGGCGAAGAACTGGTCACCTTTGCCAAGGCCTACTCGGGGCTGACGGATGCCGAAATAAAAAAAGTGGATCAGTTTGTGAAACAAAACACCACCGAGCGTTTTGGTCCTGTGCGGCAGGTAAAACCCGAACTGGTATTTGAAATTGCCTTTGAAGGGATTGCCCCTTCTTCACGCCACAAAAGTGGTGTGGCGGTGCGTTTCCCTAGAATACTGCGGTGGCGCCACGATAAAAAAATTGAAGCTGCCAACAGCCTTGACGACCTGAAAGCCTTGCTCCCATGAAGAAAGTAAAAGACTGGTTTGACGCGCAAGGGTGGAAAGCGCAACCCTTTCAGCAACAATGTTGGAAAGCCTATGCCGAAGGCAAGAACGGCATGCTCCATGCCCCCACGGGTAGTGGAAAAACCTATGCGCTTTGGGGAGGAATTGTTGCACACACCCTTCAACAAAAAGTGCCCGTCAAAGGCCTGAATGCCTTATGGATCACGCCCCTTCGGGCATTGGCTGTAGAGATTCAACAAGCCACCCAGCGCATGAACGATGCGCTGCTACCGGATCAAAAAATTGGGCTGCGCACTGGGGACACCCCCCAAAGTGAACGAGCAAAACAGAAACGCAATCCCCCTTTTGGATTGGTGACCACCCCAGAGAGTTTGCATGTATTGATGAGCACCAAAGATCATCAAAAACAATTGTCTCAACTTCAAGTCGTTGTCGTGGACGAATGGCACGAATTGCTGGGCACCAAGCGCGGAGTGCAAATGGAACTGGCCATTGCCTACCTGCGCTCCTTTTCCCCCCAGCTGAAGGTATGGGGTATTTCAGCCACCTTGGGAAACAAAACCTTGGCGCGGGAGGTACTCTTGGGGACGACACAAAATTACACCACGGTTGAAGCAAGAATCAATAAAAAAATACGGGTAAAATCCATCCTCCCAAAAAACATGGAAAGCTTTCCATGGCGCGGACACTTGGGCTTGCACCTGCTCCCTCAAGTCCTCAAATTGGTGCAAAAAAACCGCACCACCCTAATCTTTACCAATACCCGAGCACAGTGCGAAATTTGGTTCCACCGCCTGCTGGAAGCCGATCCCAATTTGGCCGGAACCATTGCCATGCATCATGGCAGCATCGACAAGAAAATTCGCTTATGGGTCGAGGATGCGTTGCGCAACGAAACCCTCAAAGTGGTGGTCTGCACCTCCAGCTTGGACTTAGGGGTCGACTTTAGCCCCGTCGAAAACTGCATCCAAATTGGCAGTCCCAAAGGCGTGGGGCGCTTCATTCAACGCGCTGGGCGCAGCGGTCACCGCCCCAAGGCCGGGAGCACCATCCACTTTCTCCCCACCCATGCCATGGAACTCATTGAATCGGTGGCGCTTCAACGCGGGATCGAAAAACAACAAATCGAAGACCGCATTCCCTACCTCAACGCCTATGACGTCTTGTTGCAATTTTTGATGACCTTGGCCGTTGGCCGTGGGTTTCACCCCCAAGAGATTTTTCCGGTCATCCGACAAACGTTCTGTTTTCAAACCATTGATGAAAGCATTTGGCAATGGCTCATGAATTTTTTGGTGCAAGGCAGTCAAAGTCTAGAACACTACGACGAATACAAAAAAATAGTGGTTCTAGACGACGGCACCCACAAGGTCCTTAACAAAGGTATTGCCCTGCGGCATCGGTTGTCGATGGGTACCATTGTGAGCGATGCCGATCTAAAAGTGCGCTACCAAAAAGGAGGATATCTAGGGACAGTAGAAGAATGGTTTGTTTCCAAACTAAAACCCGGAGATGTGTTTACTTTTTCGGGGCGAAACTTGGAACTGATCAGGTTGCACAATATGGAGGTTATTGTGCGGAAATCGAAAAGTGGGAAAGCAAAAATCCCCGCATGGATGGGGGGGCGCATGAGCTTTAGTGCCCACTTGAGCGACTTACTCAAAAATGCCTTGTTTGAAACACGCAACCACACCACCCCCGAATTCAAAGCACTTGCCCCTGTCTTTGCCCAACAGCAAAAAGAATCGTTGGTTCCCCAACCGCATCAATTCCTGATCGAACGGTTCACGACCAAAGAAGGGGTGCATACCGTTTTCTATCCTTTTGAAGGCTACGCCATTCACGAAGCCATGGCCAGTTTAATGGCCTACCGCATCAGCTTGTTGTCGCCCATTTCTTTCACCATGTCGTTCAACGACTACGGGTTTGAATTGTTGTCGGATCAGGGATTCGACCGCGAAGAATTTATGGACAACGACCTGTTGACCCCCGACCATCTCATGGACGATTTGGAAAAAAGCATCAATGTATCCGAAATGGCACGGCGACGTTTTCGCGACATCGCCGTCATCTCGGGCTTGGTTTTTCAGGGGTTCCCCAACAAACCCATCAAGGCCAAGCACCTGCAAAGTGGGTCGCAGTTGTTCTTCGATGTTTTTAAAGACTATGAACCCGACAACCTCCTCTACCAACAAGCCATTGAAGAAACTTTTGATCACGGCATGGAGCGCGGTCGGATGACACAGGTGTTTGAAAACATTCAAAAGCAAACCATTGTTTGGCGCGAGTGCAGCCAACCCACCCCCTTTTCTTTTCCGCTCATCACCGACCGTATTCGCGCCAAACTCTCGTCGGAAAGTGTGGAAGACCGCATCAAAAAAATGTATCTCCAACTCGAAAAAGCCGGGCAGTGAAAAGCATTAGTATCCATCGCCATACCTTTGATTTGCATCCCAGCGGAGCCGTCTTTTGGCAGGAAAAAAAGACCCTCTTACTGGCTGATGTGCACTTGGGAAAAGTGGCCCATTTTCGTAAAAACGGGATTCCCGTACCCCGAAAAACCGAGGGCGCTTTTTACACAAAAATGGAAACCTTGTTCAACACCTTCCCCATTGAGCGTGTGCTGTTCCTCGGCGATTTATTCCACAGCAATCAAAACAACGAATGGCATTTATTTGCCGCATGGGTAAAAAAGCAAAAAGCGGCACTGGTTTTGGTGGAAGGCAACCACGACGTTATTCCCGCTTGGAAATTCGAACGCTTGGGCATTGCCGTGGTGGATGCCCTAGAAGAGGAGGGTTTTTCCTTTACGCATTTCCCCACAGCACTGGAGAATCGCTTTGTGTTTTGTGGCCATGTGCATCCCGGGGTAAAGCTCAAAGGTGGGGGGCTGCAACGTCTCTCTTTGCCTTGCTTTTTTCAAAGCCATAACCAGCTCATCCTCCCTGCCTTTGGCGCTTTTACCGGCCTACATTTACTGCAAGCCAAAAAAGCGGATCGGGTTTTTGTGACCACCGAAAACGAAGTAATAGAGGTGAACTAGTACTATGAAATCGGTGACCAAAACCCAATTCTCAAAAAAAATCTCTTCTATTCTCACACCCAACCATTGTTTACTTTGAGAACATTTGTAGGTATGAAACTCATTTTTGTCACGCTTACAAAAGAGATATAATGAAATGATTTTGTTCGCTAAGGAACATCTATCTTTGTCAAAAAAAAGCGATCGAGCATTTAACACATGCCTTTGCGGATGCTGCTGTACAAAAAGACCTGGAAACTGTTTTTTTGCGGGAGTCTGCGTCGCTTCAGGTCAAAGGTTGGGTTGGCTCGGGCATGACCTTGCACTTGGCCAGTGCATTCGAACAACACCAACAGCACCTGCTTTTGGTGTGCGAAGACCGCGAAAAAGCGGCCTACCACCTCAACGATTTGGAACAACTTTTGGGCAACGAGCGGGTACTGTTTTTTCCTTCCAGTTACCGCAAGCCCTATCAAACCGAGACCACCGACAATGCCAACGTGCTCTTGCGCTCCGAGGTGCTGGACCGATTGACCCATTCCAACAAAGCCCGCGTGGTGGTCACCTATCCGCAGGCCCTGTTTGAGAAGGTCGTGTCCCAGTCGACATTGAAAAAAAATACCTTGGAAGTGGTTCGCGGCAGCAACCTCACGCCCGATTTTGTCAACGAGGTCTTGTTCGACTACCGTTTTGAACGGGTAGATTTTGTGGCGCAACCGGGAGAATTTTCTGTACGAGGCGGCATCATCGATGTGTTTTCGTTTGCCAACCAACACCCGTACCGCATCGAGTTTTTTGACGACGAAGTAGAAAGCCTCCGCTCGTTTGACGTCGCCACCCAACTGTCTATCGCTACCCACGAAAAAATAAAACTCCTCCCCAATACCAGCGAAGGATTTAAACGCGCAACCCGAAAAAGCCTGATGGAAATCATGGGGCAAAAAGGGGTGATCGCCTTGCAAGAATTGGACAGCATTGCCGCACGTCTTCATCACTATTTTACCGAGGCGCAAAACAGTTTTGCCCAGCTCGATACCGCCACCCTACACCTCCCGCCAGAACAATTGTTTTTGTCGGAAGCGGCATTTCGCGAACAATTGTCCGCCTTGTACTGGATCAACGCCTCCAGCTCGAGCGAGACCAAAGCAAAAAAGTTGGTGCTCGTCAAGCAAAGCCCACAGCCGGCGTTTCACCGAAAGTTTGACCAGTTGATTGCCTACCTCAATGACAATCATAGCAAAGGCTACACCAACTTCATTGCCTGTTCTACGGCGGAACAAGCCCAGCGACTCGGTGCTATTTTCGAAGAAATGGAGGAAACCGTCCACTACAAAACCGTTGTGATTCCCTTGTTTGAGGGCTTCGAGGATGTCGCGGCGAAAGTGGCCGTTTTTACCGATCACCAGATATTTGAACGCTACCACAAATACCAGCTCAAATCGGGCTATACCAAAAAACAAGCCTTAACGCTCAAGGAATTGACTCATCTGGAAGTCGGGGACTATGTTACCCACATCGATCATGGGATAGGACGCTTTGGGGGGTTAAAAAAAATTGAGGTAGAAGGGCAGTATCAAGAGGCCATCAAACTGGTCTATGCCGAACGTGATATCCTTTATTTGAGCATCCACTCTTTGCACAAAATCTCAAAATACGCAGGGAAAGACGGAAAAGTTCCCACCGTTTATAAACTGGGATCCAACAGTTGGAAAAACCTCAAACAAAAAACGAAAAAACGGGTCAAAGAGATTGCTTTCAACTTGATTGAGCTGTATGCAAAACGACGACAGAAAATCGGTACCGCCTGTGCCCCCGACAGTTATTTGCAACTGGAACTGGAAGCTTCCTTTCTCTACGAAGACACGCCCGACCAATCGACGGCCACAGCGGCGGTAAAAACCGACATGGAGAGTGAACGCCCCATGGACCGATTGGTGTGTGGCGACGTGGGCTTTGGGAAAACGGAAGTGGCCATTCGCGCTGCGTTCAAAGCCGTGGACAATGGTCGGCAGGTAGCCATACTGGTTCCCACCACCATTTTGGCGTTTCAGCATTATCAAAATTTTTCAAAGCGTTTGGAAAACCTCCCCGTTCGGGTCGACTACCTCAACCGCTTCCGCACGGCAAAAGAAAAACGATTGATTCTGGAAGACCTTGCCGCTGGAAAAATTGATATCCTCATTGGCACGCATCAACTGGTTGGGAAAGGGGTGGCCTTTAAAAATTTGGGGCTGTTGGTGGTGGACGAAGAACAAAAGTTTGGGGTAGCTGTAAAGGAAAAACTCCGCAATCTAAAAACCAATGTGGATGTTCTTACCTTGACCGCAACTCCCATTCCGCGGACGTTACAATTTAGCCTTATGGCGGCGCGAGACCTGTCGGTAATTGCTACGCCTCCTCCCAATCGCTACCCCATAGAGAGTGAAGTCGTGCGCCTGAGTGAATCTTACATTCGTGACGGGATACTGTATGAAATGCAGCGCGGAGGACAGGTCTATTTCATTCACAATCGGGTAGAAAATATTCAGGAAGTGGCGGGGATGCTACAACGTTTGGTCCCCGATGCGCGCATTCGTATTGGGCACGGACAGATGGAGGGGAAGAAGCTTGAAAAAAATCTCCTTGAATTTATGGAGGGGAAATATGACATTTTGGTGGCCACCACCATCATTGAAAATGGCTTGGACGTTCCCAATGCCAACACCATCTTCATCAACAATGCACAGAATTTTGGACTAAGCGATCTTCACCAAATGCGTGGACGGGTGGGACGAAGCAACAAAAAAGCCTTTTGCTATTTTATCACGCCACCGTTGAGCGCCATGTCCAGCGACGCCCAAAAACGCATACAGGCCATTGAACAATATGCCGAATTGGGATCGGGGATTAAAATCGCAATGAAAGATTTGGAAATCCGTGGCGCGGGGGATATTCTTGGCGGTGAACAAAGTGGATTCATTAACGATATTGGGTTTGACACCTACCAAAAGATCTTGAAAGAAGCGATTGACGAGTTGAAAGAAAATGAATTCAAATCGCTATTTGCAGGACAAAACCAGGAGGAAAAAACATTTGCAAAAGAGGTACAAATAGACACTGACCTGCCTGTTTTACTCCCCGACAATTATGTGAATATTGTGAGTGAGCGTCTGAGTTTGTATCATCGTCTAAGTGAAATAAAAACCGAAGAAGAACTGCAAGAATTTGAGCGCAATCTCGTGGATCGTTTTGGTCCTGTCCCACCCCAAGGAAAAGATCTGATCGAAAGTGTGCGCCTCAAATGGAAAGCACTGGCCATGGGGCTGGAGCGGTTGATTTTGAAAAAGGGTCAACTATCGGGCTATTTCATTGCCGATCAGGAAAGCGCCTATTATAGCAGCCCGCAGTTTACTGGACTTCTGGACTGGGTGCAACGCGAACAAGGCCGGGTAGAACTGAAAGAAAAAGAAACACGGCAAGGTCTACGCCTACGGCTGAGTATCAAAAACATTGACAGCATCACTGCGGCCATTGACCATCTTCCCCGCCTATAGGGCTTTCAGGTCTTTAATGGCTTTGAATGCAACATTGACGTGGGCTTCATCCACCAAAATGGTGAACTCATTGGATGTTGAAATCACTTCAAAAATATTGACGCCTTCCCACGAGAGTCGTTGAAAAATAAAGTAATATATCCCAGGAATAGTCACGTTTTCTGTGGGCAACTTGATGGAAATGGAAGAGAGGTCGGTGGTTTTTTCTACCAAAATTTCCCCTTTAAAATAGGCCTCCATTTTATCCTCCATATTTCTACTCACAATGATATTGGACTCGCTCACCCCGCGTGATGACGTGTAAAACACTTGGGGTTGGTCGTTCACCTCTGCCAAAAAACGGGCCTGTGCATTGAGCAAGCTCTCCGAAATTTTAAAACTGTAGTCGATCAAATTCGACCGTACCGTTATATCGCCAATCCCTTTCAATACCTTGACAATTTTGTGGGTCGATAAAAACTCGAGATTATCGGATATGCGTTTTAGCGCCATAACAATGGCTCCACTTCGCGCTGGTTTCTGCAAGGTTTCCTCAATCTCGGGTTGGATTTGTCGGGCCAAGGAAGTCAAATTGATGATCCCTTGTGCCATGGCCGTGGAGAGATAAGGTTTCGACTTGATGTAATGTTCAACAACTGCGGCAATGGTTTTCATTGTTGTGAAATTTTTTCAAATATACAAATAAAATTAATTGTTATAAATAAAACATTATGTGAAAGGATAGGAGGCGTTTTCAATATGGGTTTCTACCCATTGTCCGCTCTGATAGACATAAGCCATGATATCAAAACGAAGGTCTACATCCAAATTGTACCGGTTAATGTAGTCATCCATCGCCATCACAAGTAGGTTCCTCTGCTTGGGCCGGACAAAGGTTTCTGGAGAACCAAAAAAGGCAGTACTTCTTGCTTTAACTTCAACGGCGACCAAGAGGTTTCCTTTTTGGACAATCAAGTCAACCTCGGCTTTTCTGTAGCGGTAGTTGCGTTCGCGAATGTGGTAATTCTGAGAGAGAAAGAAGTGAGCAGCGCGGTCTTCCGCTGCTTTCCCAAAAAGATAAGTCGATTGCATAAGATTTGTATGGGTAGCCATAAAATTAAACGTTTGTCCGGAAAGAAAAACTTATTTTTGTCAAAAAAATAAATGGCGCAAGACGCAAAACGCTATACGGTTACCGCAGCCCTTCCCTACACCAACGGACCCATTCATATTGGCCACTTGGCGGGGGTCTATGTCCCTGCCGATATTTATGTGCGCTATCTGCGTGCACAGAACAAAGACGTGGCATTCATTTGTGGAAGCGACGAACACGGCGTGGCCATTTCAATTCGGGCGAAAAAAGAAGGAACCACCCCGCAAAAAATTATTGATAAATACCATACCATCATTCGAGATTCTTTCGAACAGTTTGGTATTTCCTTTGATAACTATTCGCGAACTTCAGCGGACATTCACCATGAAACTGCGGCCGCCTTTTTCAAACAACTGCATGAGGAAGATGTTTTTGAGGTGCAGACCAACGAGCAATTCTTCGACACAAAAGAACAAACATTTTTGGCCGATCGTTTCGTCACTGGGACCTGTCCAAAGTGCAACCACCCGGAAGCCTATGGCGACCAATGCGAAAGCTGTGGCAGCTCGCTCAACGCCACTGACTTATTGCAACCAAAGTCTACCCTGTCGGGTCAAGTGCCCGAAATGAAAACCACCACCCATTGGTATTTACCCTTGGACCGTTATGAGAGCTTCATCAGAGCGTGGATTTTGGAGGGACACCGTGAGGATTGGAAACCCAATGTGTATGGCCAAGTAAAATCGTGGGTAGATGATGGGTTAAAACCCCGCGCCGTAACCCGTGATCTGGACTGGGGGATTCCTGTTCCTGTGACCGGTGGAGAAGGCAAAGTGCTGTATGTATGGTTTGATGCTCCCATTGGTTACATTTCTTCTACCAAAGAATGGGCCAAGCGTGTTGGCAAAGATTGGACCCCCTATTGGCAAGACAAAGACACCCAATTGGTGCACTTTATTGGGAAAGACAATATTGTCTTTCATTGCATTATTTTCCCCACCATACTCAAGGCCGCTGGCAACTATATTCTCCCAGAGAATGTGCCGGCCAACGAGTTTCTCAACCTCGAGGGAAATAAAATTTCCACCTCTAAAAATTGGGCCGTTTGGTTGCACGAATACTTGGTGGAATTCCCCGAAAAAGAAGACGTCCTGCGCTATGTATTGACCGCCAATGCCCCAGAAACCAAAGACAATGACTTTACTTGGAAAGACTTCCAAGCGAGAAACAACAACGAACTGGTCGCCATCTATGGCAACTTTATTCATCGGGCGTTGGTGCTCACCCATAAATATTACCAAGGGGTGGTTCCCCATGCGGGTCAATTACAGGAGATCGACCAAGAAACCCTTGATGAGTTACAGCAGTTTCCCGACCTCATCGCCGCTTCCATAGAGAAATATCGCTTTCGCGAAGCGAGTCAACATATGTTGAGTGTAGCGCGTTTGGGCAATAAATACCTCGCCGATCAAGAACCGTGGAAAGTCATAAAAACCGATCCTGAGCGCGTAGAAACAATCATGTTTGTGGCATTGCAAATCGCTACTGCCTTAGCCGCATTGAGTGCACCCTTTTTGCCCAAGACTGCGTCAAAACTGCAAGCCATGCTGCAAATCGACCAACTCCCCAACTGGAAGGCATTGGCGGCAGGTGGAACACATCTAGCAGCCGGGCATACGATTGGACCAGCACATCTGTTGTTTGAAAAAATAGAGAACGAAACCATCGCTGCTCAGTTGGAAAAACTAGAAGCAACCAAAGCCAATAATGCAGCAGAGAAAGCCCCTATTCCACCGCAAAAAAAGACGATTACGTTTGATGACTTTTCCTTGCTCGACCTTCGTGTAGGAGAGGTGATCGCCGCCGAAAAAGTGGCCAAAACCAAAAAGCTCTTGCAACTGAAAGTAGACATTGGCAACGAACAACGAACCATTGTCTCGGGCATTGCAGAAGCATATAGTCCCGAAGAAGTCGTGGGAAAAAAAGTAACGGTTCTGACCAATTTGGCTCCGCGAAAAATTCGAGGGATAGAAAGCCAAGGAATGTTGTTGATGAGTGAAGACAGCGGAGGAAAGATTGTCATTCTCTCTCCAGACGCTGGTGCTGAAAATGGCGCCACAATTCGCTAATGGGGTTCATTGCCTATCATCCGATTTACCCACTTCCGCTGCCCGAAGGGCATCGTTTTCCTATGGAAAAATATGACCTGCTCCCCAAACAGTTACGCTATGAGGGAAGCTGTACAGAGGATGACTTCTTTACCCCAAAAGCATGTTCGATGGAACACGCAAAAAGGGTCCATGCAGCGGCCTATGTCGATCGGCTAGCCCGCGGGGAATTATCCAAAAAAGAAATTCGAGAAATTGGCTTTCCACTCTCCGAAGCCCTTATCGAACGGGAATTTATCATTGCAGGCGGAACCATCGAAGGGACAGAAATAGCCTTGAACAATGGCATTGCCATGAATATCGCTGGAGGAACCCATCATGCATTTCATCACCGTGGGGAGGCATTTTGTTTGCTCAACGATCAGGCCATTGCAGCGCAACATCTGTTGGACTGCGGTCTGGCCAAAAAAATATTGATTGTCGATTTGGATGTTCATCAGGGCAATGGAACTGCCCAAATCTTTGACCACCAACCGGCCGTCGTTACTTTTTCCATGCACGGACAAAAAAACTACCCTTTTCGCAAAGAAAAAAGTGATTTGGATATCGGCTTGCCCGACGGAACAACTGATCGTGCATATCTAACCGCCTTGGAAGAAACCCTCCCTGAATTGATTCAAATCCACCAACCCGATTTTATTTTTTATCTGTGCGGAGTTGATGTTTTGGGGACCGACAAACTTGGCCGATTGAATCTGACGATGGCAGGCTGCAAGGCGCGCGATGCGTTTGTACTTTCACTCTGTCGCCAACACAATATTCCCGTGCAATGCAGCATGGGTGGAGGCTATTCAAAAGACATCAAGGTTATTCTTGAAGCCCATGCAAACACCTTTCGGGTGGCGAAGGAAATTTACAATTGATGCCAGGTCGCACCGCGTAGCTGTGCAGCGGCAATCACAACATCTTTTCGGCTGACTTGCCCGACCAATTGTCCGTTATCCAAAACTGGAAAGCGGCGACGGCCTGTTTTATGAAAGGTAGACGCGGCATCAAATAAGGTCATACTCGCAGGAAGCGTCTCCACCTCTTTGGTCATGAAGTAACCCACGGTTTTATCCAAAATGGGCATGTTGAAATATCGACTGTCCGAAATCTCCTTCATGCAGTCGCCTTCAGAAATAATGCCGATGAGCGCTAGGTTTTTATCAACCACCGGCCCTCCAGAAATTCGATGCTTGATCAATGCTTTCATGACATCATGAATGGTTTGGTCTTCTCGAAAGCAAATGATATTTTTTGTCATAATATCGCGGACCAACAAGTTGGCAGGTCGCTTTTTCTTTTCTACTGCGCGGGGTCCTTGAAAACTTTTTATCGCCATAATTCTAAGATTTGATTTCTCTTAAGGTACAAAAAAATAAACACAAGGGCTTATTGCTCTGATCGTTATCTTTGTTGCAGCATGGAAAAGCAAAAAAGAAATCAACCAGAAATTGGCATTTTAGGCTGCGGTTGGTTGGGCATGGCCCTCGGTGAAGCCTTGGTGAAACAAGGGAAAATTGTACGCGGATCGACGCGGCATGAGCAACGCTTTGCCGCAATCAAAGAACGAGGGATTTCACCTTATCGGGTGCATTGCGAAGAAGATCATTTTGAAGGAATTATTCCATTTTTAAGCGGTTTAGATCAACTCGTAATTGCTCTCCCTCCGGGGCTACGCCACACCCCTACACGACGATTTGATCACCTCATTCAAAATTTGATTCCTTATATAAAAGCCGCGATGATTGATCACGTAATTTTCATCAGCAGCACCTCGGTTTATGGTGCTCAAGAAGGGAGTATAGATGAAAACACACTGCCGCAACCCGTTAGCGCGAGCGGCCAACAATTACTGGCTTGCGAAAAAGCGTTTTCGCGCCATTCTTTTTCTAGCCTTCAAATCCTTCGCTTGGGCGGACTCATCGGCCCCAATCGTCACCCGATATTTACCCTTGCACAAAAAACAAGGATAAAAAACCCTCAGGGTAAAATCAATTACATCCATCAATCCGATGCCGTCGGTATTCTATTAGCTTGTATCCAAGCTCCACAATTTTCGGGCATCTTCAATGGGGTTTGTCCCTATCATCCGCAACGGTCGACCTATTTTAAACAGATGGCACAACTGGCAGGTTTGGTGTGTCCGCCGATGGCGGAAGAACAGGCAACTGTTCGTGAAATCAGTGCCGAAAAGGTGATGTCAACGTTTGATTATCAATTTATCGTGGAAAACTTGTTGACATTAAATTGACAGAGAAAGGGTATTCTTGATGGATCGATTGTATTTTTATAAGACAAATGCATCCATTGACCACCAAAAAAAACATACTCGGTATCCTTGAGCAACTTTTAAACCAAAGCCGCCAAGACAAGTTGATGTATCTCAATGCAGCCGACCGAATGGATGCGCCAACCTACAAGCGATTCTTGAATCAACAAGCGTTGCAGCGAAACAATTTTTTCCATCAACTCAATACCGCCCTGTCCAATCATGGCATTGATCAGGAGGAAGTGCTTCTGAATCGCCCCGATATTCGGCAACTAATGATGACAAGCCCCAAACGTGAGAAGAGTAACCCTTTCATTAAGTGTATTGTTCAAGACGACCACTTTCGTATGCTTCTAATGGAAGTCATGGCTATTGATACCATCGATTTCAACCTCAACATCTATCAAAAAATTCTTGATAAGCTGGACAACTCGCGAGACCTAAACGAAAAGTTTAAAGAAGAAGTGACAGAAAAACACCTTCGCGCCGAGCGACTATTCTAATCTTAATTCATTGTTCAAATTAATTTCTGCGCCAAGGTCAGTGGTTTGCGCAAAGTCTTCTATTCGTTGAAGGTAAGCCTTGTAAGCATCGTACAAGTCAATGAGCGCAGGATTCAATTCCTCGTATTTTTCTTGTATGCTGTAATAGCTAACGCGCAGCAGTTGGGTTTTGACCACCTTTAAACGACTTCTTACGTCGGCCGTTTCAAAAGGTGCGGGCAATGAAGTTTTGAGCAGTTTATTGGTATTTACACGGGCGTTGAGCAAAAAGGGTGAAAGTCCCCTAGGATTGAGTTTCGACAAATCTTCGATTGAAGAACGAAAGTCTGTAAATGCTTCAAGGTTGAGAAGTAACGAATCAATCAACGGATTGGTCTCATCAAAGGAATGCAGTGATATGGCAGACGTATCAATAACAAGACGTTTCTTTTTCGTTGTTATTTGCGCAACTTCGCTGGTGGTGTTTTGATCACAGCAAATGAAGATGAGAATAAAAACAGGGAATAGAAGTCTACAGGGCATCTTTAAGGGTGTTTATTTGCAGTAAAAGTACCGTAAAAAAAAGGACTTGAAGTAGAAACAGATGATGGGTGTATTGGATTTCAACTTTAAGGCGTAAAGCGTGAAAAATTAGATGCAGTGGAAAAGCGACCAAAGCCCAGCCCATATAATTTTGCATGGGGGCGGTACCGCCGTCAAAAACCCAAAAATCAAGAACGGGGGCCATGGGCTCAATCACGGCATCCAACAAAAGCATAAGACCAACACCCAAAATGGCTTTGGCCAAAAGGTGATCAAAAAAGTCACTGGCGATTGCCGCCGTACAGACCACCAAAATTGCCCAGTTGACACCGATCAGCCAAGGTACACCTGCAATTTTCAATCCTAGCGAATCGCCGTATTCATAGTGGCCAAAGATCCAACCATAATTTACACCCAGCCCCTCGGCCACCATTCCAGCGAGAAAAGAAGCCAAAACCACCCAATAGACCTTGGGTGTTGCACGTAGGGCGAATAATAAAAGCACAAAAGAAAGTGACAAATTGATCGGAGTAGCGGAAACAAACCATTGGGAATCACCATAAATAATGCCCAAAATACCACTCACATGAAAAAGCCAGATCAAAAAAATGGCCGCTTTTTGGAAATCAATTTGACCGATAAGGCCCCGTATTTGCATGAATATTTTATTAGAAGGGTAAATGTAAATGCTAAGCTAGAGAATATAAGGCACAAAAAAAACGCCTCTGCGATAGGATTTTAGAATTTGACTTTGGAAGTAAACTTGCAGAGGCGTTTGAAACCAAATTGAATTAAACTGTTTAAATATACATCAAAAAAGTTACACAAAACAAACTTTATTTAATTTTTTTTAAAAAAAGTTAAACAACTGTTGAAGTTTTTACCCCATTTACACCTTACATAGAGAGGCCATTTATGTTTCCTAGCTTTTGCGTATTTTTGAAAAAAATATTTATTATGACACCTGCATTTGTGGTCAACCTTGTTATCGTAACTACCGTTGTTGTTTGTATTTTCATTGCACGCGACATGGCTAAGAAATAGATTTTGAAAGCCAAAAAACTGCACGCTTCTATCGATAAGTTCATTTATGTGCTCATTGGGCTCAATGTCACAGCAATGATCTTGGAATCCCATGTGAGTCTAAGAGAGGCCTACGGCCAGTATTTTTATCTCTTTGAGCTATTCTCTATTGCTATCTTTAGCTTGGAATACATTTATCGTATTGGATTTGCTTACTATAAATATGGGTTTAGAGGAAGTGTACAGTACATTTTCAGTTTTTTTGGTATCATCGATTTCATCTCTATCCTCCCCTTCTACCTCAATCAACTCATCAAAATTGATGGCCGATTCCTGCGCATACTTCGCCTGTTTCGACTCACGCGTATTTTTAAGTTTGGACGAAAAAGCACCTCACTAAAAGTTTTTACCCGCGCCCTGTTTTCGGTGAAAAATGAATTGACGTTTACGTTATTTCTTTCCGTGCTGACCATTTTGTTTTCCGCTTCCGCCATCTATTATCTAGAATACGAAGCACAACCGGATAAATTTTCGAGCATCACAGAATCGATTTGGTGGGCGACCGTTTCTTTGGCTACAGTGGGTTATGGTGATGTGTACCCCATCACCGTTGGTGGAAAAATATTTGCTTCCATCATTTCTTTGGTGGGCATCGGCATTGTCGCTATCCCTACCGGTGTGATCAGCGCAGCCTTTGTGGAAGAAATCTACAAAGAACGCATCAAGCGAAAAAGTTAAACAAAAGCCTCCTGCACCTCTATTTTCTTTTTGCTTTTGCTGTATCTTTACAGTGCTATGAAAAAAATTATTGTTATTGGGTCAGGGTTCTCTTCCCTGTCCGTGGCTTCTTATCTTGCGCAAGCCGGTTATCAGGTGGAGATTTTTGAAAAAAACAGTACTCCTGGAGGTCGTGCACGACAACTAAAAAGGGATGGATTTACCTTTGATATTGGACCATCGTGGTATTGGATGCCCGATGTATTTGAAAGTTATTTTGCAGATTTTGGAAAGAAAGTGAGTGACTATTATCGGCTCGAGAAACTCGATCCGGGCTATGAGGTTTACTTCGCACCGGGAGAGTCGATCAAAATTGGCGACAGTCTAGAAAAAATCTATGCCGCTTTCGAAAAAGAAGAACCCGGTAGTGCAGCGCCTTTAAAGCGATTCATTCAAAAAGCCGCCGACAACTACGACATCGCCATCAAAGATTTGGTCTATCGTCCTGGGATATCCCCCATGGAATTGGTGACCCCACAAACCATAAAAAAAGTAGGCTACTTTTTAAGTACAATCAAACGGGAGGTGATGAAAGAATTCAGCAATCCCCGATTGGCCCAGATTCTTCAATTTCCGGTACTTTTCTTGGGAGCCAAACCCAGTGACACCCCCGCTTTTTACAATTTCATGAATTTTGCCGACTTTGGATTGGGAACATGGCACCCCGACAAAGGAATGTACAGCGTTGTTGAAGGAATGGTGAAACTGGCCAAAGAATTGGGAGTACACTTTGCTTTGAATCAAAACGTTGAAGAAATAACCGTCAAAAACGGAAAGGCCGTAGGTATTGTTGCCAACGGAGAAGCTTATGCTGCAGATCTGGTCATTTCTGGTGCGGATTACCATCACTCCGAAACCTTGCTGGCTCCACAGTATCGCGCTTATTCTGAACGTTATTGGGATAAAAAAACCTTTGCCCCTTCTTCGTTGCTTTTCTTTGTGGGGCTCGACAAGAAAATAAAAAATGTTTCGCATCACACCCTCTTTTTTGATGTCGACTTTGATACCCACGCGGCCAACATATACGACCGCCCCGCATGGCCTAAAGAGCCTTTGTTTTATGCAAATTTTCCCTCGATTACAGATGCCTCAATGGCGCCTGAAGGAAAAGAGGCGATGTTCTTGTTGATTCCCATTGCTCCTGGACTCGAAGACAGTGAAGCCATGCGAACGCACTATTTCGATTTGGTTATGACCCGACTTGAACAACTCACCGACCAATCGGTGAAAGATGCGGTTATCTTTCAAGAATCATTTTGCGTCAATGATTTTGTCTCCGAATACAATTCCTATAAGGGCAATGCCTATGGAATGGCCAATACGCTTTTACAAACCGCATTTTTACGCCCAAAATTGAAAAGTAAAAAAGTAGACGACCTCTATTTTACGGGTCAGTTGACTGTTCCAGGGCCGGGGGTTCCTCCGGCGCTGATTTCGGGGAGGCTTGTAGCCAACTTGGTTTGTCCCCCCACCACCAAATAAGCGTCCATTGATCCTCTTCTAAAGCAATGACCGAGTCCAAAACGGAAATGTTTTTTTCCAGGGTTTCGTTGTAATAGGTCAACTGTTCGTTGATTTGGTACCACAATTCTATACGCTTAAACAGGTTGTATTTTATGAATCGATCCTGTTGAATATACTGGCGATGTTCAATCCAAAATTCATTGCTTTCAACATCGATTTGTTCTAAATCAAAGACCCATTGATTGGCCAAACGATTGGAATAGGAGTCGATATAATTTTTCTCCTCCTTGTCGGTGTTGATCATAAGGTATTTTAGATCCGTTCCATCGTAGTTGTCATTGACCAATCGACCGATCTCTGATCCTAAAAATCGAAAGGTACCGTCCAACTTTATGGCATCATAAACCACTCGAGGAGGATTAAAAGGATCGCGGTTGGTGTAGAACAATAAAGGCGGAAACCAAAACTCTTGTTCCTCTTCATACATCAAAAAAACACTGTCCTTGTCTTGATCCCATCGCGTGTATAAGTCTTGATACATCCCAGTAACCCATTCGTTCTGGGCAATGTACTCTTGGGTATATTCTTGCATTTCCATCAACTCATTGCGCAAACCAATCAAGTTATCGATGTTCTTCCCGCGATCTTCAAAATCTTCGCCTTGTTGTTCGACAGAAAAGGAAACCAAAACCCCAAAAAATACAATCAAAAACTCCACAAATCCTTTCTTCAGTCGGTCATAAAAATCACGGACAGAGAAACGATCTCCCAAGGTGATCAATCGCAGAAACCAGTTGAGTTCTTCCCGATTTAATTTTTTTTCAGACATGGATACTTTTGTGGTACTTGAAATTTAACCTTCTTTCAAAGATACAAAAGGATTTTGCTCTGCAAAGATTTCATCGACAAGGCCGCTGAGAAATTCTTCAAATTCGCGAATGAAATGTCCGTCAACCAATGACTTACAATCCGGATCGACAGGGGATTTTTGCCGTAAAACCAGCAGCCCTTTGTGCGGAGCTTTTAACGATACCACCCCTGCTTGTAACGGGAGGCTTACTTCGTTCATGCGCTGTAATGCCCATGCATAAAGTAAGAGTTGAAACATCGGCTGCCGTTTGTAGTCCCCGCGGAGTAGGTCGGGCGATGACCATTGCAAATGACTTGTTTCCACATTTCCTGTTTTGTAATCAATCAATCGCAATTGTCCATTGTACTCGTCAATGCGGTCAATTTTTCCGCGAAAATTCATCGGAAAAGGGGCATTCTCCATCGCACACGAAAAAGGTTTCTCGAGGGCACGAACAATGAGCTCATTCCCCGAAGAAACATTTGAGCGTTCATGGGTCAAATACTGCTCAATAGCACGTTGATATGCGGCATAAATCAAGGCATTTTCACCCTTGCTTTTGGTAATAACAGGGTAATGTTTCGCATAACATTGCGCCATGATTTTGGGCAATTCACTTAGCATTTGATCAAAAAACTTCACGCTCATTACACTATTCAGATAAGGCTTATAAAGCTGTTCTAAGGTATCGTGTACAAGCTCCCCACGACGTAAATTGGACATCACGTTACTCTGTTCTTCAATGGGCTGAACCCCGAGTAAATAACGATCATAAAACACCATGGGGTCGGTGAGATAAGCACTCAGTGAAGTGGGCGAAAATCCTTCCTCCGCTATTTTTTTGAGTTGATCCATCATCTGGGGTGTTTTTTCGATAGAGGGTTTCGATCGTTGCGACGATGAAATCACTTCCTCGCATGGATGCGCAATTACCTGATGCTCTTTTTGTCCCAACAAATTGAAATAGTGAATGAAACGACTTTTCTCTCCTCCACCCAGGCCTTCTGTGCTGTTGTTATAGATCAGGTGAACATTTTTTGCCCGTTGAATCAAACGGAAAAAATGATAGGCATAAATGGCATCATTGTCTAAAAATGTAGGGAGACCAAATTTCTTTTTTAACGCAAAGGGGAAAAAACTTTGGTCATTTTTTCCCATCGGAAGAATACCCTCGTTCACACTGGTAATGATCAGATTCTCAAAATCCAATACCCGGGTTTCCAACATCCCCATGATTTGTAGTCCATGTATAGGGTCGCCTTTAAAGTCTATTCCTTGCTGATGCAAACTCTCTTCCAAGACTACCATTACAGCCGAAAGTGAGATGTGAAAATCACTTTCGTCAACCAATTGCTGCGCCTGAAACAGGAGTTGACCAAAAGCATGTGCGGCAGATTGCGTCAAGGCTGAAGAAAGAAAAGGAAGAATGGCTTGATGGACATCGCACAGATGTGTCAAAAAATTTGCTGTACCCTCCTCCTCCGAATTTACTTGAACCATTGACCAATGGGCGGGCATCATGGCCTCCCAGTCGTCGACAGATAGTTCTCCTCCTAATCGGGCAGATAAGTCTTTCCATTGGGCCGTCACGTGCGCTCCCCTTTCTTTGATCAAATAGTTGCGAAAGGGTTCAAACGCCAAAACTTCTACGGCTGTAGTAAGGGAAAATTTTTGCTCGTGTGCGGTAGCATGCAGGCGCAGATACTGCATAAAAAAACGAATCACGGGAAGGTCTTTGATCTCATACCCAAGGGTCACATTAAACTGTTCGACATTCTCTGGGAGGGCGCTCAAAACAGGGAGCAATAAATTTTCATCGCCCAGAACTACGGCGGTTTGGGAGTATTCCAACTGTTCACGATCAAGAATTTTACGCAGTTGTTGCGCTTGGGCATATTCGCCTGTCACCCCGTAAATATGAATGTTTTTGGGGGTCAAATATTCTTGTTGCGCAAAGCGATACGGAGACTGTCGATAAAAATTCCAATTGTTCTGATACTGGCGAATAAAGCGGCCTACCGCTTGGGTAGTGTCATCATAGAAATGGTGATCAATGTCCCACAACACCTCCCCTTTTTGCGCCACCAGAAACTCTTGAAAAAGTATTTCTTCCGAAGCGTTCAACGCATTAAAGCCTATAAAATAATGATGCTTCTCGGTTTGTTCGAAGTAGAGGGTCAACACCGCCAAGGCTTCGCGATATAACATTCCCATAGTGGCCCACCCACTCTGCGATAGTGACGACTTAAACTGCTGGAATATGGCTGGAAGGTGCTGCCAAAAAACAGATGTAAACCCTTGTTTCATTGTTGTTTCACCCATGGACTCAAGGGCGTAATAGCTCGCCAAATACTCCAAAACTTCCTTTTCCTCCAATCCATAGGCATCGATATCGTTCAGATCTTTCAGTAAGCGGGGAGCCCACTGAAGAAACGAACTAAACTCCTCTCTCGCTTCGGCAGGAATAAAGGCCCTGTAAGCTGTGTAAAATATGCGGAGTTGTCGCAACAAAGGCGCACTTTGACCGTTGGCCAATTCTGCAATAAACCCTTCAATGCTCCACAATGTTGGCGCCAATTGAACAGAGGAAAGCTTTTTTTGCAAATGCTGCATAAAAAAAACACGCGCTCTTTTACTGGGCAAAACAATGACAACATTTTCCCAACGGTTCTGACGCTCAGCAATGTGCTCAATGGCCTTGACCAAGAAAGGAGAAAAACAATTTGATTCAGTCATGGCGGGGTTCATTTTTAGGATTTAAGTCCATGGTCGCCGCTGTAGGCACATGCTCGATAGCAAGGGCTTGGAGGTTATCAAAATAAACCAAATAGCCCGTTGCGATTTTTCCCGTAGCGGTTGCAGCTGCTGTCATATATTCAAAAACTTGTGCAAAGTGTTCTTCTTTTTTCTTGCCTGTCTTGTAGTCAATAATCACCACCTGTTTCTCATTGATGACCATGCGATCGGGGCGTAAAATTTTTTCTCCGCCCACGACCAAAGAATGTTCATTCCACACGCTAAAAGCTTCCGAATAGTATACCGCTAAAGAAGAATCCTGCATCAATTCGCTAAAAAGCTGCATCAATTGACGGTGTTGGTCGTCAGCTATTTCTCCCCGTCGATAAGCCTCTTCAAGAACACTTTCCGTTTGATTGGCATACTCGATTCGGGCCAACAAATCGTGGATTAAAATTCCCAAATGGCGAATACTCTCCAATTCCTCCGAAGTATGTGCTTGTAGCAATAATTGTTTTTCATAGGGGAAACGCTTGGGGGCCTCCAGCTGAATGGAAGTGACCGTTGAAGGGGAAATTTCCGCTTGTTTTGCCTCTGGGGCAGTTCCCCAAGTATACTGCTCCTCTTCCAGCGACTTACCTTCTTTTTGTAGCAATAACGCTAAGAGTTGCGCATAGGATGGTTGGTCGATTCTTGCTTTGTCGGCATAGAGATAAAGTTGTTCCGAAGCCCTTGTTGTTGCCACATAAAAAACATTCCATGCATCAATTTCCTGCTGGTCTTTTTGGGTGGCATAAACTTCTTCGGCCTCTGGTGAGTAGGTCGCCATCTCCTTGGTGCGATTGATCCACGCTAGAGGATAATCCTCACCAAACTCTGCTGCGGTGTCGAGCCATACTTTTTCGCGGTGATGAGCGTAAATCAATCGATCGGCAAAGGGAAAGAAAACGATGGGAAACTCCAATCCTTTGGCTTTGTGAATGGTCATGATCCGAACACCTTCGATATGCTGCCCCAGTGCTAAGGTTAATTTTTCGCGCTGCTCATGCCAATAGGCAAGAAAGGCCGCCGGGCTGTTGTTTTCCTCCCCTTTAAACCGAAACACTACATCCATAAAACCAGCAATGAATGCATCCTGTGATGAAAGTCCTGGGAAAGCATCAATGGCCTGTTCAAATCCTTCATAAACGGAAAGGAAACCAAAAATGGCGGGATCAAAATCAATCGCATACTCATCGAATATTTGAGCGAGAGACAAATCTAAGTTTTGCAATAAATAGTCGTGCAAATCCGTCGTCTGTGGACCATGGGTATGAAGAAAAGTCAAAACCTCTTTCTTGGGAAATCGTTCTTGCGGATAAATAAAACAACAGAGTAACTGCACCAAAAACTGTACTGAAGTATTTTCGCTCAATAACAGAGAATCGGAAGACACAAAGGGAATCTGCTGTTGTTCGAGCAATTTTGCCATGGCCTGTCCTTC
>WTJN01000062.1:23084-50893 GCA_011526265.1 Candidatus Arcticimaribacter sp.
AAAAGTTTAAACAGCGCATTATTGAAGGCAACAATGGCAGAAAAACTACGATAATTGCTGGGTAACGCAACAATGTTTTGCGCCACAGTAAAGGGTTTTTCTTTTTTGTCAAGCAGGGCAATAAACTGATCCACATTTCCCCCTCTCCAACGATAGATGGACTGCTTGGGGTCGCCCACCAACAAAACACTCCCCAGAGTATCCTGATCAACTTCTTGCGTAAAACAAGCCGAAATCAACGGAATCAAATTATTCCATTGCAAGGTCGAGGTGTCTTGAAATTCATCGATGAAATAATGCCGATAATTCTCCCCCAAACGCTCATAGATATACGGCGCAGGATTGGCCAATATTTCTTTTTGAATTCGATGATTGAAAGTTGACAGCAACACTTTATTGGTCGTTTTTTGTGTGTCTTCCAACTGTTGGGACAAACGGGTCAATAAGCGCAACAGCGGGTGTTGTTTTTGAATGGCTTTAAGCAGTCGCCAACGATTCAAAACAGTTTTCGCCGCCACATATGACCGTGCAAAAGTGGGATGCAATTCATCGATTAGGCGCTGTTTCTCTTGAGCAGTTTTTTTGGGATATAGCGGTTGACCATTGATCAAAGGTACTTTCCACTGCCCTTGGTCAAAAGGGTCGAAGTTTTCTAATTGCAACCCCTTGAATTTTTGATACAGCGTTTTTCTGCTAAAATCTTCTGGTATCAAACCATGAGAATGAATCAGCAGCATCACCTCTTCCCCAATTTTCACCAACTGTTGTGCCGCTTTTTGTCGCTCTAGGTGAAGAAATGTGCTTTGAGCCTTCCATTCTTGGGGACTGCGTTCTGCCAAACGTAAAGTATTTGATCGATCGTTTTCGTTGAGCAACAACGCAGCGACTTCCATCAAACTGTTTTTCAAGTCCCAAGAAGAGGACATGTCTTGGTCAATTTTTTGGTAGGTAAACGCCAACAATAGTTGCGTCATCTCCTCATCCTGACCTACTTTCGCCAACACCCGATCTACCACGGTGGAAAGCAGCAGCTTTTGATTCAATTCGACTTGAAAATTGTAATTCAACCCCAAATCTTTCGCAAAAGTACGAATGACACGATGGGTGAAGCTGTCCAGCGTGATCACATCAAACGCTCCATAATCCTGCAATAAATGATGCAAAACCTTCTGCGCACGTTGCTGGATAATCGTTGGGGGCAAACCCAAAGATGTTGAGATTTGTGAAGCCATGACATTGTTGGCCAAGTTTTCTGAAGTGCTCAATTCATGCAACTTCTTCAAGATGCGTGATTTCATTTCATACACCGCTTTATTGGTAAAAGTGAGGGCTAGCAAGCGGTGAAAGGTTTTTGGCGATGAGGTTTGAAGGAGTCGTTCCAAATACTTTTTAACCAACGAAAAAGTCTTACCAGCGCCGGCCGAAGCGTTGTAAATCTCAAATACAGGGCTAAGTTCTCTGGGTTCCATTCAACAATAAATGTAATTAATCTTTAGATTTGTACTCTAATCTTTAAAAAAAAAATCATGGCTTTTGAATTACCACAACTTCCTTATGCACACGACGCATTAGAGCCCCACATCGATGCACGCACCATGGAAATCCACCACGGAAAGCATCACAACGGTTACACAACCAACCTCAACAACGCACTCTCTGGCACAGCACAAGAAGGTGAAACAATAGAGGCTATTTTAAGCAACTTAGACATGAACAATGCCGCCGTAAGAAATAACGGAGGTGGGTTTTACAACCACAGTCTATTTTGGTCCATCATGTCTCCCAATGGCGGGGGAAACCCTACCGGCGATCTGGCAGCAGCCATCGATGAAGCCTTTGGAAGCTTCGACGGATTTAAAGACGCTTTTGCCAAAGCTGCAGCGACCCGTTTCGGTTCGGGATGGGCATGGCTTTGTGTGCACAAAGGTGGAAAACTAGAAGTGTGTTCTACCGCCAACCAAGACAACCCGCTGATGCCCGGCATCGGATGTGAAGGGCAACCCATTTTGGGACTTGACGTATGGGAACACGCCTATTACTTAAACTACCAAAATCGTCGACCTGACTACATCACTGCTTTCTTCAATGTCATCAATTGGGAGGAAGTCAACCAACGTTACTTGGCCAATGCCTAAGAAGTAAGAATGATCCTAGATATTGAAAAGTGCTGCGTTTGCGGCACTTTTTTTTTGAAGATGATTGGGCTGAAAATAAAAAAGGAGGAATAAATTCCTCCTTTTTTGCCCCAAATCTTACCATGAACTTAACCTACTTATGTTCTGGTGATGTAAAAATGCAATATTCGGTGAGAGTGGTCTAAAAAAATCGATGAATTGCAGATTTTACCGTTTAAGTGCTAATATGCCCGTTCTGACTTGCCTTCATAGAAGTTCATAAAAGCTCGATTAACGACACGATTTCCTCCTGGAGTGGGATAATTACCCGTAAAATACCAATCGCCTAAATGATCGGGACACGCATTGTGCAGTCCCTCCACTGTCTGGAAAATAATTTTTACGGGACAGTGCACCTCTTCAGAGGTCAACAAGGCGGCAATTTTATCCGATAATTGTTCTGTTGTGAACGGTGCGTAAAGCGCTTGAACATGGTTGGTTTGCTCAGACAGCTGTTGATCGATGCTTTCTGAACAGCGCGCATAGACGGCATCGAGGGTGCTTTGCAGCGTTCCTGCGTCCTCGTGCAATGCCAAGGCCGCCTGAAAGGCAATAAAGTCCTCCAGCTTGGCCATATCAATTCCGTAACAGTCTGGATAACGAATTTGCGGTGCACTCGATACCACAACAATCTGCTTTGGAGAGAGGCGACTCAGCATGGTCAAAATACTGTTCCGCAAAGTAGTTCCTCTTACGATACTATCGTCGATGATAACCAGATGATCGGTCGGTTGAACCACTCCATAGGTAATGTCGTACACGTGGGCAACCAAGTCGTCTCTGCTGCTGTCGGCCGTAATAAAGGTGCGTAATTTTGCATCCTTGATCGCTATTTTTTCAATCCTTGGGCTGAGATCTAACAGTTCTTCCAGTTTCTTGGGATTGTAATCCTTATTGAGCAGTTCTTTTGATATCTCCGTTTTCAGGTGTTTTTGTGCCTCACCGATCAACCCCAAAAAAGAAGTTTCAGCGGTATTGGGGATGTAAGAAAATACCGTGTTTTTCAGGTCGTTATCAATCGCTTGAAGCACCTGTGGGAAAAGACGTTCGCCCAGGTTTTTTCGTTCCTGATAAATGGCTGCATCACTTCCACGAGAAAAATAGATCCGCTCGAATGAACACGCTCTTTTTTCCAAAGGCTCTAGAACTTGATCAATGGTGACTTTCCCCGATTTTTTGATGATGATTGCATGCCCGTGCGGAAGTTCTTTGATGCTATCGAAAGGGACATTAAAGACCGTTTGAATTACTGGTCGTTCGGAGGCAACCACCACCACTTCATCGTTCTCACAATAAAAGGCTGGACGAATTCCTGCTGGATCTCTCAAAACAAAGGCATCCCCGTGACCAATCATCCCCGCCATGGCATAGCCACCATCCCAGTTTTTTGCCGCTTTTCGTAGCATTTTTGTCAAATTGAGTCGCTCGGCAATTTGGGGTGAAGCTTCAAATTTATTGTATCCCTCTTTTTTCAGTTTTTTATAGACTTTGGCAACAGCGTCATCCAAAAAGTGTCCGATCTTTTCCATCACAGTAATGGTATCGGCTTTTTCCTTAGGGTGCTGCCCAAGCGTAACGAGATTTTGAAATAGCTCGTTCACGTTGGTCATATTGAAATTTCCTGCGACAATGAGGTTTCGATGCATCCAATTGTTTTGCCGTAGAAAAGGGTGAACACTTTCGATACTATTTTTTCCAAAGGTTCCATAACGCACGTGCCCCAACATTAATTCGGCCAAATAAGGAACAGTCCGCTTCAGCGCCTCAGCATCGTGGAGTAAATCGGGCTGGGTTTGAATCTCTTTCTCTATACGTTCACTGATTTGATTGAATACATCCTGAATGGGTTGTTGCGCACAAGACCGCACTCGGCTAATGTAGCGTTCCCCCGGAGCCATGTCGTATTTGATACTTGCAAAACCAGCACCATCTTGGCCACGGTTGTGCTGTTTTTCCATCATCAAATACATCTTGTTGATGCCGTACAGCGCCGTTCCGTATTTTTCTCGGTAATAATCAAGCGGTTTTTTTAACCGAATCAATGCGATACCACACTCGTGTTTTATTGCGTCGCTCATAGATTTAATAAGGCATTATTCCATTCAAAAGAGGTTAAAGCACGAAAAGCATCTACTCTTTTTTGAATTTGTGTTGAAGTGGCCTGCTCGATGGCCGTTACCCCAAAAGCCTCGACAGTAAAAGAGGCAAATACCGATCCAACGACCAAGGCCTGCTTGAGGCATTCAAAATCAATGGTATCGGCTTGTGCGAGCAAGCCCGCCAACCCTCCAGCAAAACTATCGCCAGCACCTGTGGGGTCAACCACTTGATCGATGGGGTAGGCAGGAGCTATAAAAATTTTTCCTTCGCCAAAAAGCATGGCGCCGTGCTCACCTTTTTTGATGATCACGTATCGGGGGCCCAGGGCGTGAATCTTCTCAGCTGCTTTGGGAAGAGAAAATTCTCCCGAAAGAATGCGAGCTTCTTCATCGTTGATGGTGATTAGATCCACCTTTCGAATGACTTGATCCAAATCATCCTTGAAGTTTTCCATCCAAAAATTCATCGAATCCAAAATGATAAATTGTTGTTCAGCATGTAATTGATCTACAGCACTATTTTGAACGGCAGGATGTAAATTCCCAATCATAACAACATTGCTGTCCCTAAACTCCGGTGGGACCACAGGGGTAAAATCAGCCAATACATTGAGTTGGGTATCCATAGTTGTGCGTGTATTCATGTCATCGTGATACCGCCCGTGCCAGAAAAATGTTTTTCCACCTTTTACCGTTTCAACCCCACTCACATCTACACCTAGGTCTGTGAGCTTGCGCAAGTCTTGCGCAGCAAAATCATCACCAATAACAGATACCAGTCCGCAGTCTGTATTGAACTTTGACGAGGCCAAGGCAATGTAGGTGGCGGCACCTCCAAGGATGCGATCTATTTTATCAAATGGGGTTTCGATAGCGTCGTAGGCCATTGTTCCTACAACAAGGAGTTTCTTGTTCATGCACAAAAATAACTTTCTTTCTTTGCTTCAAAAAATAAATCAAACATTCGCTTCATTTTTTTGGGTAATGTTTTTCGTAAAAATCGTCCACATGAACAGGATTTTGTTTGGCGGCTTGAACTGCCAAGGCATCACACCGCTCGTTTTGCGGATGGTTGTTGTGCCCTTTAATCCACTGAAATTCAACTTTATGTTGTGCATACAAGGGAAGAAAAGCAGTCCATAGGTCGGGGTTTTTCTTGTCTTTAAATTGCTTTTTGGCCCAACCAAACACCCATTTTTTTTCTACCGCTTCCACCACATATTTTGAGTCCGAATATACCTTGACTGAAGTGTTGGGTTTTTTCAACAAACGTAAAGCATCGATCACGGCCAACAATTCCATGCGATTATTGGTGGTGTACCGAAATCCTTTGGCCCATTGTTTTTCATAGGCTTTTCCCACCCATTCCATAACGATCCCGTAGCCGCCTGGACCAGGGTTGCCCAAAGCAGATCCATCGGTATAAATATGTACCTCAGCCATCGTGCAAAAGGACTTTTTCTATTATTGGACCATAGGACTGATGTTCAAGGGCCAAAACTTTACGAGCGATTTCTTCCGGACTGTCGTGTGAATCCAATTCGACTTTGGCTTGAAAAAGCACTTCCCCTTCGTCATAGTGTTCATTGACATAATGAATGGTGATTCCGCTTTCTTTTTCTCCAGCAGCCTTCACCGCCTTGTGTACATATAATCCATACATTCCTTTCCCTCCAAATTTGGGCAACAATGCCGGGTGAATGTTTACGATTCGATTGGGAAACTGATGGATCAACTGCGCGGGGATTTTTTTTAAATACCCTGCCAATACAATTAAATCGGGGCGGGTTTGCGCAGCAAAATGAAGCAAATAGTCGTCTGTATGCGAGGTCATCCAATGACAAGGTACGTTTCTTGATTTGCACAGGGCATAAACCCCGGCCGATTGGCGATTGCAAAGTACAGCGTCGATAGTGACTGTTTTATTCTTAAAATAGTCGATAATTTTTGCCGCATTACTCCCCCCACCGGAGGCTAAAATGATGATTTTTTTTGCCATGATTGTCTTGCCAAAAATAGCTGAAATCCAAGGAATATAAAAGCTTCTGTCTGCTGTGTCTACAACGAAACGATTTTTTAAGGCCAACAAAAGATGTGAAACTCTAAAGTTTTTATACTTTTGCTTGCGAACAGAATATTAAACCAATAGTAATTATGTCTGATATTTCATCAAGAGTCAAAGCCATTATCGTTGATAAACTAGGTGTTGACGAAAACGAAGTTGTAAGCGAAGCAAGTTTCACCAATGATTTGGGTGCAGACTCGCTTGACACTGTTGAACTAATCATGGAGTTCGAAAAAGAATTCGATATTCAAATTCCCGACGACCAAGCAGAAAACATTGCTACTGTAGGTCAGGCCATTCAGTACATCGAACAAGCCGATTAATTTAATCCCATGAATCCAAGACGTGTAGTTGTTACCGGATTGGGTGCCCTCACGCCGATTGGCAACACTGTCTCAGACTACTGGGATGGACTTGTCAATGGGCGTAGTGGTGCAGCTCCCATTACCTATTTTGATGCCTCGGAATTTAAAACGCAATTTGCTTGCGAACTAAAAAATTTCGACGCCAACGATTTTTTTGACCGAAAAGAAGCGCGAAAACTTGATCGGTTTGCGCAGTATGCCATTGTATCTTCCGATGAAGCCATCGCCGATGCAGGTCTGACGGATCAGATCGATAAAGACCGTGTTGGTGTCATTTGGGGTGCCGGAATCGGTGGACTAGAGACCTTCCAAAACGAGGTGATTAATTTTGCTGAAAACAACAAAAAACCGCGATTCAATCCCTTCTTTATTCCCAAATTGATCGCCGATATTGCTCCAGGAATGATTTCGATCAAACACGGATTTAGAGGGCCCAATTTTGCTACAGTGTCTGCATGTGCCTCCTCGTCCAACGCACTTATCGATGCGTTAAATTACATCCGGCTGGGCTATGCTGATGTCATTGTTTCGGGAGGATCGGAAGCTGGGGTGACCTGTGCAGGGATTGGTGGTTTCAATGCCATGCATGCGCTATCGACCCGCAATGATGACCCTGCAACTGCTTCACGACCGTTTGACAAAGACCGCGACGGTTTTGTCTTGGGTGAAGGTGCAGGAGCTCTTGTGCTAGAAGAATACGAACACGCCAAATCGCGCGGTGCAAAGATATACTGTGAGCTTGCGGGAGGTGGCCTTTCGGCAGACGCGCACCACATGACAGCTCCACACCCCGAAGGTTTGGGAGCCAAGAATGTGATGTTGAATTGCCTTAAAGACGCTAAAATTGCGCCCGATGAAGTTGATGCCATTAACATGCACGGAACTTCAACGCCGCTAGGAGACATTGCCGAATCAAAAGCCATTTTAGAAGTTTTTGGAGACCATGCCTATCGCATTAATATCAACTCGACCAAGTCGATGACAGGGCACTTGTTGGGAGCGGCAGGAGCCATCGAGGCCATTGCCTCCATCTTGGCCATCAAGAACAACTGCGTTCCTCCTACAATCAATCACCAAACGGCCGACGAGAACATCGATCAAGAGCTGAATTTTACTTTTGGAAAAGCCCAAAAAAGAGAGGTTAAGGTGGCCCTGTCCAACACTTTTGGATTTGGAGGCCATAATGCTTGTGTTCTTTTTAAAGAAATTGGCTAAATTGCTAAGTGCAATTTTTTCAAAAGTTTCGACACAACCCTTCTCGCGATCCTTCTCTCTGGAAAGATTTACGCAAAATCATTGGGTATACACCAAAAAATAAAGGTGTTTTTGAAACTGCATTTACCCACCGATCGACCAATGAAAAAAATTCTGAGGGAGGAGCCATCAATTTTGAGCGGCTCGAGTTTTTAGGCGATTCTGTCATCGATACGGTTGTGGCGGCTTATCTCTATCAACAACTCAGCAATGACAACGAAGGGGAACTAACGCGGATGAAATCAAAAATTGTCAGTAGAGAACGCTTAAATCTCATTGGTAAAGAACTCCAACTTATAGACCACCTGCGTTGCCATGGAAAAAAACACCACTTCGGCGACGATATACACGGTAATTTGTTGGAAGCGTTGATCGGAGCAGTGTTTGTTGAAAAAGGCTACGAACGCTGTAAAAAAGTTGTGTTCAAGGTCATTTTGGATCCCTATATTGCCCTGGAAGATGTCAAAAAAGAAATCATTTCTTACAAAAGCGTCATCATCGAATGGGGCCAAAAAAACAAACACAAAGTAGCCTTTGTTACCAACGAAGAAGAAAGCAAAGATGCCGAGGTCAATTATTTTTGTAAACTATACGTTAACAGTGATTTACTGTTAAAAACTCGGGGTTCTTCCAAGAAGCGATCCGAAGAAAAAGCCGCCCAGAGAGCCTACAGTATTCTGAAGGTCAAAGAAAGTTCTTCAACGGCACACTATTCCACGAAATAACGTACCTTTATCAACGAATTAAACACTATTTACACCCTTACATGTCACCCAAAAAATTCGCTTTGGATTCAGAATTTGAGGAGGATAATCACCACTCCCTCTATGCCCTGCATACGGGAGTTGAAGGGTATTTGCTGGCCTATAAACTCAACCAGTTTTTGAGTAGTCAGTTTAAATTTCGTGCCGAAAAAGAAGAAGATCAAACCCTAGCGAGTCCTTTTGAGCGATATCTATGGCAACCACAATCAGGTGATCTTGCGTGGGAGTTGATTGCCAATTGTAGAACACATATAGATGCTCAATCCACATCATCAACCCTTTTTGGGCCTTCAGTCGTTGAGGAAAAAAACTATTTGATTGATGCCATGAAACAAGTGGATTTCTGGTTGAAAATTCCTGTGTCGACCACACAGAAACAGCCACTGGAATCGCTTGAAATGCTCGAGGAAATTCAACTGGCTTATGAAGTAAGTGACCAAAAAATTACACAAAATCCCAACCTAATTTTTGACTAATGCCGCAAGAAAAGAAAACCAAAATTGTTGCCACGCTGGGGCCTGCCTCATCCAGTGAAAATGTCATTGAAAAAATGATGCATGCTGGCGTGAATGTATTCCGCATTAACTTTTCACATGCCGACCACAACGATGTGCAAAAACGGATTGAAATTATCCGAGCGCTGAGCAAAAAACACAACAACCACGTTTCCATCTTAGCCGACCTTCAGGGTCCAAAACTCCGTGTGGGTGTCATCGAAGAAGGTGCTGTTGTGCAGCCTGGAGACCGGGTAGAATTTATCACCACTGCGCCTTTTGAAGGGAATGCCCAACGCGCCTACATGACTTATCAGAACTTTCCCCAAGATGTCACTCCCGGTGAGCGCATACTGCTTGATGACGGAAAATTGATTTTTGAAGTCGAAAAAACAGACCAAAAAGAATCGGTAATCGCCAAAGTAATTCAAGGAGGGCCGTTTAAGTCTAAAAAAGGGGTCAACTTGCCCAACACCAATATTTCCTTACCAGCGCTGACAGATAAAGATGTGGAAGATGCTCTTTTTGCTATTAAGCAACAAGTCGATTGGATTGCCCTTTCTTTTGTTCGAAACAGCGAAGACCTTCAAAACTTAAAAGCGCTCATCGATGAACATGCGGAACACAAAATTCCCATCATTTCAAAGATTGAAAAGCCGGAAGCCTTAGAAAATATCGATAAAATCATTGCCTATTCCGATGGGCTTATGGTTGCACGGGGAGACCTTGGGGTGGAAGTTCCCGCGGCAGAAGTGCCGTTGATTCAAAAACAATTGGTTAACCGCGCCAAAAAAGCGCGTATACCTGTCATCATTGCAACACAAATGATGGAAACCATGATCGATAGCCTTACCCCCACCCGGGCCGAAGTCAATGACGTGGCCAATTCGGTCATGGACGGTGCCGATGCGGTAATGTTATCCGGAGAAACATCCGTTGGAAAATATCCTGTCCAAGTTATTGAAACCATGACCTCCATACTCAAGAGTGTGGAAGGATCACCGTTGATTAAAGTTCCGCAGAACCCTCCATCCATTCGCACAAAGCGGTTCATTACCAAATCCATTTGCTTTCATGCGGCCAATATGGCCAACGAAATCGATGCGGCTGCGATTTGTACACTCACCAACAGTGGGTATACTGCCTTCCAAATTTCGGCTTGGCGACCCAAAGCCGTTGTTTTGGTCTTTACATCCAACAAAACCATTTTATCGCAGCTCAACCTGCTGTGGGGTGTGCGTGCTTTTTACTACGACAAGTTTGAAAGTACCGACAAAACGGTCGAGCAAGTCAATGCCATCGCCAAGGAAAATGGCTGGGTAAAAGAAGGTGACATGCTCATCAACCTAGCGGCGATGCCTATCAAGGACAAAGGCATGGTCAACACGCTTCGTATCTCGACAATTTAAAAGGGTATTTCGAGTTGTTCGATCAATGGCGCAGCTTTGTCTTTCGACAAATCTGTAGCCAGCTTCTCGGTCCGATTGAGATTCGAAATCGAAATCCCCAAGAGACGAACGGAGTTTTGTAGTTTTTCTTGATAAAGCAATTCTTTAGCATGGGCAACAATCATGCTTTTATCTGCAATAAAAAAAGGCAAGGTCTTGCTTCGGGTTTGGATCACAAAGTCGCTATATTTTAGTTTTAACGTAATGGTTTTTCCTGAGACTTTCTGCCGTTGAATTCGCTGATCAAGCGCAAGGGCAATCTCATTGATCTTATCTTCTAAATACAACTCACTCGAAAGATTTTGTCGGAAGGTGCGTTCTGCCCCTACCGACTTGGGCAGTCGTATAGGTTTAACTGGACTGCGATGAATACCGCGCACGATTTGATAATACCCAGCACCCGCTTTTCCAAAGTGTTTGGTTAAAAAATCGACGGATTTCGTTTTCAAATCTGCGCCAGTAAAAATGCCCAAATGGTACATTTTTTTTGCCGTCACTTTTCCGATCCCGTGATACTTTCGAATATCAAGATCCGCCAAAAAGGATAGCACCTCCTCGGGCGGCACTGTTTTTTGCCCATTCGGTTTGTTGTAATCACTGGCCACCTTAGCCACAAATTTATTGATGGATATTCCTGCAGAAGCAGTTAAGCCAGTAGTGGTGAAAATTTCCTCTCGGATTTGTTCGGCCAATTGAGTAGCGGACTGCGCCCCTACTTTGTTGTTCGTGACATCCAAGTAGGCCTCATCGAGAGACAGGGGTTCGACCAAGTCGGTGTACCGAAAAAAAATATTCTTGATTTGTTGTGAAATTTCTTTGTACCGATCAAAACGGGGCGGAACAAAAATCAGTTCAGGGCAATTGCGTTTGGCCACTTGGCCGCTCATCGCACTTCTTACGCCATACTTTCGGGCTTCGTAACTGGCGGCTGCTACAACCCCTCGAGCTTCCCCTCCACCTACGGCAATGGGATGTCCCCGCAGTTCTGGATGATCCAACTGTTCGACAGAGGCATAGAACGCATCCATGTCAATGTGGATGATCTTCCGTAAATCAGCATCGTCTTGCATTGCTTAAAAATACATATCTTCCAACGAATTTTTTAAGCACATGATAGAGATTGAACGTAAATTTTTGGTGAATGCAACCACCTTTTTGGAGCAAGCCACAGGTGAAAAAAAAATCAAACAGGGCTATTTAACAAAAGACCCCGAGAGAACAGTACGAGTTCGCATTATGGATCAACAGGCTTTTTTGACCATCAAAGGGGCCTCTGATGCTGCAGGATTGATGCGTTTTGAATGGGAAAAAGAAATCCCTATGGAAGAGGCCGAAGCCCTACTGAAACTGGCATTGCCCACGGTGATTGAAAAAATACGTTATACCGTCCCGCACGGTCAATATATATTGGAGGTGGATGTGTTTGCCGGCCAGCACAACGGTTTGATTCTTTGTGAGGTCGAACTGAATAGCCCACAAGACACGGTCGTTATGCCCTCGTGGGTAGGAAAAGAAGTCACAGGAGACCCTACATATTACAATAGCGCATTGTCATCGGCAGGAGGTGAAACCAAATGAGTTTCTAAAGAAAGGTTATTCGTCCCCGTAAATTTTAATGGTCAAATTTCCTTGAGCATCCATGTGAGCACGGTACATGCCTTGGGTGTTGAATTCCATCGCCACATTGCCTTTGCGATCAAGAACAATGACGCCTCCGTCTCCCCCAAGATCGGCGACTTTTTGTAGGACAGTTTTGGCCGCGGTTTTAATGTCTACGCCTTTGTATTCCACCAAGGCAGCAATGTCGTGTGCGACGACAGAGCGGATAAAAAATTCCCCCCATCCTGTGGCTGAAACACCACAGCTGTTGTTGTTGGCATAGGTTCCAGCCCCTATGATGGGCGCATCACCGATGCGGTCCCACTTCTTGTTGGTCATTCCCCCGGTTGAGGTCCCAGCGGCTAAATTTCCCGCTTTGTCCAAGGCCACACAACCCACTGTACCAAATTTACTGTCGCGAATAAACGGATCATAAAAAGATACTTCACTGGCTTCTCTTTCCTGCACACGCTTCAAAGCATTTTTACGGCGTTCAGTGATAAAGTAATTATTCGGTACAGTATCTAAACCCAAGGACGCTGCAAAAGCATCGGCGCCTTTCCCTGAGAGCATCACATGGGGTGATTGTTCCATTACCGCAATCGCGGTGGTAATGGGGTTTTTAATGTGTTGAACTCCCGAAATTGCCCCTGCATTTAAGGTTTTCCCATCCATGAAAGAAGCATCCAAAGAGGCGTGTCCTTCTGCCGTTAAAACTGCGCCTTTCCCGGCGTTGAACAAGGGCGAATCTTCCATCACATGAATGGTTTTCTCTACCGCTTCTTGGCTGGTTCCTCCCGCCTTTAAAATGCCATGCCCTACGGCTACTGCTTCGGCCAACACCTGGCGGTATTCCTTTTCCAATTCTGGGGTCATGTTCGCTTTTAAGATGGTTCCCGCTCCCCCGTGAATCACAATCCCAAACGGTGGTTCCTTTGGCTGCTTGAGTTTATCTTGGGTCGATTCACATTGTATGAATAAAACAGCAAAGAATAAAAAGAGAATACGCATCATGATATTTTGTTTTAACCACTAAGGTAAAAAACTAAATGATACTTAAAGAGGGGAAGCTTTCTTTGGACAAGAATAGACAATGCAGTACTTTTAATTCAAAGCTAAAACATTATGATTACTGCCCTTTTAAAAGAACTCGATCTTGAAGCAGAAGTTTTAGGCGGTTCTACCGGCCTTGAGCATTTTGGAAGTGGAGAATCCATTTCGTCATTTTCTCCTGTCGATGGAAAAACAATTGGTCATGTTTCTTCCATTACGGTAGAAGAGTATGAGCGTTGTATCGATCAAGCACATGAGGCCTTTCTCGCCTTTCGCAAAATCCCCGCCCCAAAAAGAGGTGAAATGGTTCGTCAACTCGGCGATGCTTTAAGGGAAAAGAAAAATGCACTGGGTCAATTGGTGTCCTATGAGATGGGAAAATCCTTACAAGAAGGACTAGGAGAAGTGCAAGAAATGATCGATATCTGCGATTTTGCCGTGGGTCTGTCACGTCAATTGCAGGGTTTTACCATGCATTCCGAGCGACCAAATCATCGGATGTATGAACAGTATCATCCGCTAGGTATCGTGGGGATCATCTCTGCCTTTAACTTCCCGGTGGCCGTGTGGAGTTGGAACACAGCATTGGCTTGGATTTGCGGCGATGTATGCGTTTGGAAACCCAGTGAAAAAACTCCCTTTTGTGCCCTTGCTTGTCAAAAAATTGCTGCAACAGTTTTTGCTGCTAATGGACTTCCCGAAGGGATTTCTTGCTTAATCAATGGCGATGCAGAAGTAGGAAAATGGCTGGCAGAGGATCACCGTGTTCCTCTGGTTTCTGCCACGGGATCTATCCCAATGGGCCGCAGTGTGGCCCAAACAGTTGCTGCACGACTAGGAAAATCATTGCTTGAATTGGGCGGTAACAATGCCATTATTGTCACCCCTTCGGCCAACGTAAAAACCACCATCATGGGGACAGTTTTTGGCGCAGTAGGAACTGCTGGCCAACGCTGTACTTCTACCCGACGACTGATTGTTCATAAAAGCCTGTATGAACAAATTAAAAATGGGCTTAAACAAGCCTATGGGCAACTCAAAATTGGGAATCCCTTGGACGAAAACAACCATATGGGACCTTTGATTGACAAGGCGGCCGTAGCGCATTATACTCAAGCACAACAAGCCGTGGAAGAGCAAGGAGGTCGATGGATAGTGAAAGGAAATGTTTGCGCCGGAGAGGGCTTCGAAAGTGGCTGCTATGTGGAACCTTCCATCGCTGAGATGGAGGCCGATGCAGCCATTGTGCAAACCGAAACCTTTGCCCCTTTGCTCTATTTAATCCAATATAAAGGTGGGGTAGAAAATGCCATCGATATACAAAATAAAGTTCGTCAAGGGCTTTCTTCGGCCATCATAACCCAAAATCTGCAGGAATCGGAGACCTTTCTTTCGCACTGGGGCAGCGACTGCGGGATTGCCAATGTGAATATTGGAACCTCAGGAGCCGAGATCGGCGGTGCCTTTGGCGGAGAAAAAGAAACCGGTGGTGGACGCGAAAGTGGATCGGACGCATGGAAAGTTTATATGCGACGACAAACCAATACCATTAATTTTTCAGATGATTTACCCCTTGCACAAGGCATAAACTTCGACCTTTAAATAAACAAAGTTGTATCTTCACCAAAAATATTAAATCATGTACGCTACCCTTCAAACCATTCATTCTTACTGGGCCTATTTTGTTTTACTTGTATTATTGGCCGCTGCCGTCAATGCGCTTTTAGGAAAAGCACAGGGTAAAATCTTTGGCCAAAAAGACTTACGTATCTCCTTGTTTGGATTGATCTTTTCACACATTCAACTCCTCATTGGTCTTGTACTATATTTTGTTTCTCCTTGGTTTCAACAGTGGAGTGCGCTAGGCGTTTCGGGAGTGATGAAAGATCCGCAAACTCGTTTGTATTTGGTAGAACACCCCACCACAAATATTTTGGTCATTCTACTCATTACCATGGGATGGTCCATGCACAAAAGACAAACCACAGATGCTAAAAAGTTTTTACGCATTGGTCTGTTCTACAGCCTAGGTCTTTTGTTATTGCTCTCACGCATCCCTTGGGACGCTTGGCTCTAAAACCCTCAAGCGCCATGATGAAAGCCCCTCAAAAACTACTTCGAACCGAGGTGCAAAAAAATACGCATAAAGTAGCCGTATTAGGCGGAGGTAGCTGGGGCACAGCCTTGGTGAAACTTTTGTCGGAAAACAAACGAAGAGTGTATTGGTATTTGCGTGATGAAGTCAATGCAAAACACATCTTAGCCCACGGCAATAATCCCAAATATCTCCCGGGGGCACACCTGCGCAAAAAAAGATTGCGCATCAGTAATGACCTGATCGAGATTGCTGAAAAAGCAGACATCCTTGTCTTGGCTATTCCCGCCGCATTCATTCATGATGAATTGCAAAAAATTAAATCCCTTCTCCCCAAAAAAATTATTGTTTCTGCCGTTAAAGGTGTCATCCCTGAGACCCTTCAGATCGTTGGTGATTATCTCTATCACGATTGTCAAGTACCTTACGAACAAATTGCCATCATTGCTGGCCCCAGCCATGCCGAAGAAGTGGCCATGGAAAAACTCTCCTACCTCACCATTGCAGCTTTAGAGAGCGATAAAGCCCGCCTGATTGCCCGGTTGATTAAAACACCCTATATCCGCACGAAAATATCGAACGATATTTTGGGGACAGAATATGCCGCAATGCTTAAGAATATTTATGCACTTGCCGCTGGGATTGCCCACGGACTAGGCTATGGCGACAATTTTCAGAGCGTGCTCATGAGCAATGCTATTCGTGAGATGAAACGCTACATTCGAAATGTACATCGCCTTAAACGCAACATCAACAACTCCGCCTATTTGGGAGACCTTCTCGTTACAGGTTACTCCAGCTTTAGTCGCAATCGCACCTTTGGAAATTTAATTGGCAAGGGCTATGCCGTGCATGCCGCACAAGCAGAAATGAACATGATTGCAGAAGGGTACTATGCCACAAAATCGGCCAAATTGATGGCGGTTAACTTCAATACCAGAACACCGATTATTGATGCGGTGTATCAGATCTTGTACGAGAATAAAAATGTGCAAAAAACCTTCTTAAAGCTGACAAAAAAATTGGACTAGTTGACCGCTTTAAACTGCGATAAAAAGCGAAGGTCGTTTTCAAAAAACAGGCGAATATCTCCAATTTGATACAGCAACATGGCGATGCGTTCGATGCCCATTCCAAAAGCAAAACCTGAATATTTTTCTGCATCAATGCCACAGTTGTTCAATACATTGGGATCGACCATGCCGCAACCCATAATTTCCAACCAGCCTGTGCCTTTGGTGATACGATAATCAACCTCCGTTTCCAAGCCCCAATAGATGTCAACCTCCGCACTGGGTTCTGTGAAGGGGAAATAAGAAGGACGCAAACGTATTTTGGACTTACCAAACAGCGCTTTGGTAAAGTATAACAGCGTTTCTTTTAAGTCGGCAAAAGACACGTTTTCGTCAATATAAAGTCCTTCAATTTGATGGAAAATACAATGCGCACGAGCGGAAATAGCTTCATTACGAAAAACCCGACCGGGGGAAATGGTCCGAATGGGAGGAGTATTGTTTTCCATATAACGCACTTGTACCGAAGAGGTGTGTGTGCGCAACAAAATATCGGGATTGGTTTGAACGAAAAAAGTGTCCTGCATGTCCCTAGCGGGGTGATACTCGGGCAGATTTAGGGCAGTAAAGTTGTGCCAATCATCTTCAATCTCGGGACCTTCGGAGATGTTGTACCCAATCTGATTAAAAATCTCAATGATTCTATTTTTCACCAAAGTTAAAGGATGCTGTGCACCCAACACTAGCGCATCGCCTGGACGTGTTAAGTCGAGTTGATGACTTGCTTTGGAAGCTGATTTTTGGTTGGCTTTCAAAGAATCAACTTTGTCAGCAACCGCTGATTTAAGGGCATTTAAAGCCTGTCCATAGGCTTTTTTCTCTTCATTGTTTACGGTTCTAAAAGCAGCAAACAGCTCATTTAAAATTCCTTTTTTTCCCGCATATTTTATGCGAAACTCTTCGATGCCCTCCGCCGTGGTTGTTGAAAAATTTTCTACGTCAACGAGGTGTGCTTTTACCGTTTCAATCATGGCATAAAAATAATAAATATCCTATTGAATCAATTCTTTTTGAAGGAAGTAATCCACGATGGCTTCTTTGATCAGAACAGATTGTTCTCCGGGTTTGAGTGTTGGCAAAGATTCTTTCAAGGCAAAGTGTGGCCAACCGTCGTTGTCATAATGGGAGAACGCGTAATATCCGTAAGGCTCCAATACGGTGCAAATACCGACGTGAATCAAATTTACATTGTCGTCTTTCTTAAACGACGCGTGGAGTTGCCCCAATTCTTGAAGGCCGATCAAGTAGAGAATGCCTTCGACATCCATGCTTTCGGTCTCCGAAAATTGCGCGGTAAGCCGATGGACAAGATCGTCCCAGCGTTGTTTTAAAATCGTGTCACGTGATTGCTGACTCATGCAACAAAGATACGATGACCAACCTAAAAATTCGTCATTGAAAATAGTATCTTGCGCCAATGAATTACATTGATTTGACCATTGGGGGCTTGCTTATATTTGGCGCAGTCAGAGGGTTTTTCAAGGGCCTCATTGTCGAGGTAGCAGCGCTAGCGGCGCTAGTTCTAGGAATCATTGGGGCACTTTTGTTTTCCTCGGTCATTGGTGATTTTCTTTCTACCTATTTTGAAACAATCACCGCTGCTCCCGCAGGTGTTGTTTTTGCCCTTGTTTTCATTGGCATTGTCGTAGGAGTAAATTTACTAGCCAAAGGGGTAACCCGGTTGATCAAACTCGCTGCATTGGGCACACTCAACCGCTTGTTTGGTGCTTTTTTTGGCGCACTCAAATACGCGCTGTTGATCAGTGGTGTCCTTTTGGTGATCGATCAATTCAGCTTTGTGTTTCAATTTTTCGACAACACCCTCTTGGAGGAGTCAATCCTCTATGGCCCTATAAAATCCCTCGGAAGTGGTATTTTCGAGTGGCTACTCGACCGGGAGGAATTGATCCCCCAGTCGTTGGTCTAACCGGCGAATGGTTTGATTTTCGATCCAGCCTTCTGCCCCATTGGCTATTTTTACTTTCGACCAGCCTTGCAAAAGGTCGGTGAGTTCCACCACCGTTCCTTCATGCAAGAGAAAAACTGTTTCTGATCGTTTATTGGGTTCTGCCCACACGGTCGTTTCTTCGCTAAACACTACGGCCGATAATCGCAACAATGCTTGCTGCTTTTGATGGGTGAACGACCAAGTCAATCCCATCAAGAAAATCGACAATAAGCCCAAACTAAAAAACAACCGTTTGATGCCAATGCTTGAAGTCCATAGGTACATCACCAAAAAAACAAAGGCTAGCCAAACAAAAAACACCAATACGTAGGTCCATCCGTTCAGTGAAAGTCGATTCAATAACGACGATTGCCATTGCTCCAGCTGTGTTTGTGGCAGTTCCTCGATGGCATCAAGGGTCATATTTGAGGCAAACGCGCGGTTGTTGCGGATGCTTTCATCCCCGGGGGAAAACTGGTGTGCTTTTTCAAAATAAAAAATACTTTCGGCGACCTTCCCAAGACGGTAATGCGCATTGCCGAGATTATAGTACAAGGCAGAACTTTCCAATTCTTGATCGAGTATAAGGGTGTACTTTTCTATGGCTAAATCATAGTTTCCACCGTTGTAAGCTGCATTGCCTTGCGCAAATAAATCTTGCGCTGTTTGGGCATGAAGCCACGCGGGCAACAAGAATAGGAAACAATAAACAACATAGTTTCTCATAGCTCTTTATCCAATAACGTAATGGTTTTCAATGCAGCATTATAATCATCTTTCGGTTGCGATTGGGCTACTGGGGCATAACGTGCCTGTTCACACTTGCGCAGCAAGGCGATCAATGCATTAATGGTCGTTGCTTCTGCCCCTTTATCGGTCAACATTTCAGCCATTTTCTCTTTATCGATATCGGCCGTTTCTACCGCCAATTTGGCTTTCAAATAGTTGTGCAATGCTCGGTCTAGAGCTTCATAAAAAAGATTGTTTTCGTGCATGGCATTCTTGGCCGATCCCAAATATTTTTTGGCCAATCGGTTGGCGCGTCTTTGGCGTTCTCTGCGCACGTCTTGGGGACGATTGGCCTGTCGATTGCGCAGCAACACTAGCCCCAAAAACAATAGTCCCGGCAGCGAAACCGCTGTCCAGAAGAACGAGGACCCATAAAAAGGAGCGCGATTCATGGGCGTAAACGCTGTTTTAAGCTTGATAAAATCGAAATAATTGTCAGCGGGATTGACAAACGCGCGAGGGGTTGCTTTTGGTCGGGCAGCCTGTGGTTGCGGCCCTTCGTAGACATCCACTACGGTGGCGGGTGCTTCGTGCCGCACATAGCTTTCTCGCACAGGATCAAAATAACTGAAGGTAAGGGCCGGCAGAGGATACTTCCCTTGATATTGGGGCACAATGGTGTAGACATCGGAAACACTGCCTTGCATGCCCAACAAATTGGTTTTGATATTTTCGTCATGCTCCGGCGCATAGACTTCCAAAGCGCTAGGGGCTTCAAGCTGGGGGAGGTTGAATAATCCCAAATTTCCCCGTCCCGAAACATTTACTGTAGCCTGTAGCGACTCGCTCGATTTCAGGGCAGTTTTGTTGAACTGTACGCTGAAATCAAAATCGCCTACCGCCCCAGTAAAGTCAGAAGGTTTCCCAATCTCTGGCAACGGGCGTACCCGAAGTATACGTTTCCCAGCGGTGATGGATTTGGGGGTTTTTTGATAAACGATTCTCCCAAAAAAATCACGACGATTGGTGGGCACATCAACGGAAACATTGAGCGTCAATGGCTCGATCACCAATTTACCTGTTTTCTGCGGATACAAGACGGTTTTTCGCCAAGTGACATAATTGTACCGCTCCCCTTTATAGGTCCCTTCCTTGATGACCAATTTGGGGATGGGCAGCATGTGGCTCCAAAAGTCGGCATATTTGGGTTGCTCCGTTTCGTTCACATTTGAAACGCTAATGGCCGAGGAAAAATAGAGTTTATAGACAATCGTGACCGCTTCGTTCAAATAGGGATCACTCTTGGACAATTCGGCCACCAGGTGAAGGTTTTGGTCGGCAATGGCATTGGCCAAAGCCTGTGGACTGTTGGGATTATTCACCGCCTTGGTCACCGTAACTTTTTGGGGAGAAGTGGTATAGACCTCCCCACTAATTTCTATGGATGCAGCCCCAATGGTCAGCACGCCTTGTTTTTGCGGAGTTAAGAAATATGAATAGGATTTGGAATAACTGCGTACCCCATTCACCCACCGGTTACTCACCGATTGGTTGGGCCCGCCCACTACGCTAAAACCCTCAAAACTTGGCGGAGCAAAATTGTCGCCATCCTCATTCATTTCGAAGGTAACACGCAAACGCTCATTCACCCCCAAACGGGTTTTGCTCAACTTGGTTTCAAATCGAACTTGTGCCTGTAGCGTGGTCCAACTCACAACACCCAGTAGCCCCACAAACGTCAATAAAACTGAAAAACGCTTCTTCATTTTACCAGTCTTTTTTCTTTTTTATTGGAACGCCTTTTGCCTTTTGTGCATTGACTTTGTCTTGCACATTTTTCTCTTGCTGATTCATCGCCTCGAGCAAGCTCTTTATTTGTTCTGGAGAAATTTGACCCGGTCGTTTTTGGGGTTCATTGGGGTTTTTCTTCGGAGGCTTTTGATCTTTGTTGTCTTTGCCGTCTTTTTTATCCTTGTTGTCCTTCTTGTCGTCGCCTTCTTTTTGATCCTGATCCCCTTTGTCGTCTCCGTCTTTTTTATCTTTCTCTCCGTCTTCTCCTTGGTCGGAGGGTTTTTCTTTTTGATCGCCCTCTTGATCGTTATCTTGATTATCTTGCTGCTGATCCTGTTGTTGATCTTGTTGCTGATCCTGATTGTCTTGCTGCTCTTGTTGCTGTTTTTGCTTTTCTAAAAGCTCCTTTGCTAGGGCGTAGTTGTAGCGCGTTTCTTCATCGGCAGGATTGTTTCGGAGGGCATTTTTATAAGCTTCAACCGCTTTTTCGTAGGCCTTTTGTTGCATATAACCGTTGCCCATGTTATGGAAAGCAGCATGTCTTTCTCCTTTGTCGGTACTGTTTTTTTGGGTTTGAAAAAAACGTTGATTGGCCTGTTCATAATCTTTTGACCGGTAATGAGTGTTGCCCAAATTGTGCTGCGCTGTGGCGTAGTTGTCTCGAATTGAAAGGGATTTGCGGTAGGCCGCTTCGGCTTGTTCATAGGTCGCCTCTTGGTGTCGCTCATTGCCCTCCACCACCAGATTGGTCGCTTTGGATTGCGCGTGCAAAATCGAAACCGATAAAATCAACAACAATAACAGTCCTCTCCTCATGATTTATCCTTTGATGTTTCGTTGAACAAGTTCAATCGTTTTACCCATTTTGTTTGCGTTTCCAACAAAAAGATGTCCATCAAAAATAAGAGGAATCCCGCAATCAAAAAAGGCGGAAAACGATCTTTATAGCTGACAAATTTTTTGGCTTCAAATTCTTTTTTCTCCATCTGTTGCAAGGACTCTTGCACAAAAGTCAATACGGCTTGGGTATCATTACCGTCCAAATAGGCTCCTTCGGTAGTTTCGGCAATGGATGTCAACACTGTTGGGACTCTTTTAGTGATAACCACCTCGTCATTTTCATCCTTTTTGTAGCGTTCAACAACACCGTTGCGTTTGATGGGAATGGGTGCCCCTTTTTCAGAACCCACGCCTAGGGTGAAGATTTTAATGCCGGCGGCATTGGCTCTTTGCGCTGCGTCAATGGTCACTTCGTCCGAATGGTCTTCTCCGTCGGAGAGGATAAAGACGACCCGATTGGTTTGGTCTTCATCATCAAAATAGGTGATGGCAAGGTCAATGGCTGCGTCAATGGCCGTTCCTTGGGAGGATAGCATGTCGGTATTCAGGGCTTGCAAAAACATTTTTGCCGCGCCATAGTCGGTTGTAATCGGCAATTGTGGAACGGCCTGGGCGGCATAGGCGATGATCCCCACGCGGTCGCTGGCCAAGTTGTTGAGCAAGGCAGAAACCAAGCGTTTTGATTTCTCCAGTCGATTGGGTGCAATGTCTTCCGCCAACATACTTTTTGAAACGTCGATGGCAAAGACGATATCCACCCCTTCTCTTTTGACGGTTTCCAGTTGAGTGCCAATTTTTGGGTTCACTAGTCCCACAATCAAACAGCTAAAACCCAAGCTGATGACCATCATTTTTAGAAAGGGCTTGAAACGTGAACGATTGGGGCTTAGCGCATTTAAAACGTTGGGGGTGCCAAATTGCGTTTGCTTTTTTCTCTTCCAAGCACTCACCCACAAATACCCCACCCACAACAAAGGCAGCAGCACAAAAACATAAAAATAGTCCGGTTGATCTAACTGGTACATGATCAAATAAAGCTTTTATAAATGGTATTTTTCATCAGCCACTCTAGCGACAATAGCCCAAGGGCCAAGAGTACCCAAAAGCGGTACTTTTCTTCGTAATTGTAATATTTAAATTCTTCTATTTCTGTTTTTTCCAGCTTATTGATTTCATCGTAAATGGCGGCAAGACTAGAATTATCCGTTGCTCTAAAGTACAATCCGCCAGTGGTTTCGGCAATGGTCTTCAACAGGGTTTCATCAATCTCTACTTTGGTCATGCCGTATTGAAATTTTCCGTTGGGTAAAACCCCAATGGGAGCCCGCGCATTTCCATTGCTCCCCAAACCAATGGTGTAGGTTTTGATCTGAAACTCGACGGCCAACTCGGCAGCGATATTTGGGTCAATAAAGCCCGAATTGTTGACTCCGTCCGTCAATAAAATAATGACCTTGCTCTTTGCCCGACTGTCTTTTAATCGGTTCACGGCAGTGGCCAAGCCCATCCCGATGGCGGTTCCGTCGTTGATTAGTCCATCAAATCGAATTTCGTTCAAGGCATTTTGCACAATACGCTTATCGCTGGTAATTGGCGTTTTGGTATAACTCTCCCCGGCATAAATCACCAACCCAATGCGGTCACTGGGCCGCTGACTGATAAAATCACTGGCTACATTTTTGAGTGCCGTCAATCGGTTGGGCTTTAAATCTTGCGCCAACATGCTCGAGGAAACATCGATGGCCATAACAATATCGATGCCTTTGTTTGTTTTTGTTCGGGTGGACACATCCACGGTTTGGGGGCGAGAAAAAGCCACGACCAACGCTGCCAATGCTACCAAACGTAAAACAAACAACAAAGGATAGAGACGGATCCAAAAAGAGGGCTTTTGGGCAAAGCCGTCCAAACTCGATATTTTTAATTGTGCCTGTTGGCGTTTGCCTTTCCACCCATACCAAGCAATGGCTGGGAGTAGAGCCAAAAGAAACCAAAGCAAAGAAGGATAGGCAAATTGTACGTTAGTCCACACAGTTATAATTCTTTTATGAGTTGAATGGAATTCAATAGGCGTTCTTCGATCACAGGCCCATAGCGGTCTTCCTTGGCGTAAATGATTTTAAGTTCGACGGTGGCTTGCTCAAACGGGAAAAGAATGGACACAAACCGGCAGCGTTCTTTTTGATTGTCATCGCCCACTTCTAAGGATCCAAACAGGCGAATGGCCTCGGTGCCTTCTGCAGTGGTAAAGGTGTCGTTTTGAACCAAGAGATTGGTGGCTCCACTTGCTTCGTAACGAGCAATGGCTTCGTCGAGCAACTGCCGCGCGGCGGCTTCACTTTCTTCCGCTGTTTCCGATTTTTTTTTCGGGTCTCTTTTTTCAAAATACATTTGGACATAGACCCCCTCGAGTGGGTTCCCCGTTGCGTAAATCAGTTTTTGTTGATTGGATGCAGGATCGCGATACAATACTTCTGGCGTTTCAACGACAATGGGCGGTGCTCCATACATACTTTTGACCCACGTGCCGTCGAGTAAAACCTTGGTAGGATAGCGAAAAAGGGTGTCTTTTACGGGGGTAAAACCGTAATAGGAAATCGCACCGATGGCCACGAATACAAGAACAACCAAGGTCCCCAATCCCCCCAATTGAAGTTTTTGAATGCGCCGTCGACGCGCAATTTCACGCTGGTATGCGGCGGTGGCTTCCAGCTCCTCTTGCGTGGGTTCAGGCAAGGCTTCCTGCGTTTCTACGACCACCTGTTCAACCATCTGCCGGTCGTTGACCAAGGCTGCTATTGAGGGGGCCGAACGAGCAAACTTCACCAAATCGGCTTGTTGCAACACCTTGCGCAGATTGGCTAATGTCTCACGTTGAAGGGCCAAGGTTCCGGCATCTTTTCGCAGATTGAGTTTTTCCATCAACTCATCTGTTGTACTTTCTAGTGCGTCGATCGAAGCTTCTTCTTCGAGGTAGCGACGAACAACATCGGTGAGCGTCGAATAATAATCCTTGTATTCTTGTTGAACAGTAGGATGAAAAGCTTCCAGGGCTTTGAGTGTCTGCAAAGCGCGTTCGTAGGGTGGGAGTTCTTCTTGCAGTTGTGCCTTTTTCTTTTGGTATTGCCGGGTTAAAAAATACAAGGCAATCAAGAGAACGATCACTAACAAAAATCCTCCAATTTGCCGATACAGCGCACGGTAATCTTTGGCAACAACCTGTATGGGTTTGATGTCAAACAACGGTTGTTTGAGCGTATCAACGGCCACCGTTGCGACCTCGAGGGCTAGGGAGTCAGTATAAAACAACTGCCCATCAACCATGATTTTTTGCCGTGGGATACGATAGGCCCCTGAATCGAACTGAATCAGTGCATAACGCTTGGTCAATAGGTAGTGGGCAGAGGCTCTCAGGGTGTCTACAGGAAATTCTTCCAGCAGCTCAAGCGGGGCAAACAATGGCGCAGGCGGAAACTCTACCATCTGTTCGGGGGTGGCCTTGACCTGAACCGTCAAACCAATCGCCTCGCCAATTTTTACCTGGGTTGTGTCGATGACCGTAATGATTTCGGTGGATTGGGCCCACAACAAGGGGAATGCTAACAACCCCATCATCCAACCCATCACTGCTGCTTTCTTTGCCATTATCTTACAAACGCATTTTAAAATAACCCAACAATTTTTTTACGTAATTATCCTCCATGCTACACTCCACGGTTCCCGCCCCGTTGAGCTTAAAAAGCTGCCGAAAATGCGCCGCCCGCTCTTGATAATTTCGGGCATAGTGCTCCCGTACTTTTTTTGACCCAGTATTGATGTAGCGAACTTTTTGCGTTTCGCTGTCGACCATGGGAACAATGCCCAAATGGGGAAGCGATGCCTCCATTTTGTCGTAGATGCGTATCCCCGTTAGGTCGTGTTTTTTGGCCGCAATGCGTAGGTTTTTTTCATAACCTTCATGCATAAAATCAGAAAGTAAAAAAACAATGGCTTTCTTTTTTAGAATGCCCGAAAGAAACGCCAATGCTGCACTTATATCGGTTTGTTGACGCTGCGGTTGAAATTCGAGCAGTTCGCGGATAATCCGCAAGATATGGGAACGCCCTTTCTTTGGGGGAATAAACAACTCTACTTGATCGCTAAACAGCAACAGCCCGACCTTGTCATTGTTTTGGAGAGCCGAAAAAGAAAGTGTTGCCGCCAACTCGGTCATTAAGTCGCGTTTAAACTGATGTGTTGTCCCAAAAAACTCAGACCCACTGACATCGACAACCAACATGAGGGTTAACTCCCGCTCCTCTTCAAAAACCTTGACAAAAGGTTCGTTGTATCGAGCAGTAACATTCCAGTCGATGGCACGAACATCATCGCCAAACTGGTATTGGCGCACCTCGCTAAAAGTCATCCCGCGCCCTTTGAAAGTACTGTGGTACTCTCCCCCAAAAACATGATCGCTCAAGCGCCGTGTTTTGATTTCAATTTTCCGCACCTTTTTTAGGAGTTCTTTGGTGTCCATAGCAACGTTTTCCCGCTTTTTAGGTTCTTGAAAAATTTAAGGGACTTCGACGTGATTAATGATTTGTGCAATGAGATCTTCGGTGGTCACATTTTCTGCTTCGGCTTCGTAGGTGAGTCCTATACGATGACGAAGCACATCGTAGATTACTGCGCGAACATCTTCGGGAACAACATAACCGCGGTGTTTTAAAAACGCATAGCATTTTGCTGCAGTGGCCAAATTGATGCTTCCCCGCGGGGAGGCGCCAAAACTGATCAAAGGCTTGATGTCGGACAATTGATAGTTGTCTGGATAACGGGTAGCAAAAATGAGATCGAGAATATATTTCTCAATTTTTTCGTCCATGTATACCTCACGAACAGTGGCTTGTGCAGATAGAATTTGCTTGGTGCTCACCACCGGTTTTACTTTTTCATAGGCCCCACTCAGGTTTTGACGAACAATCAACTGTTCATCTTCCAACTTGGGATAGTCAATCACGGCCTTGAGCATGAATCGATCGACTTGCGCTTCGGGCAAGGGATAGGTTCCTTCTTGTTCAACAGGATTTTGTGTGGCCATCACCAAAAATGGCTGCGGCAGTTTGAAGGTAGTTTCTCCAATGGTGACTTGCTTTTCTTGCATGGCTTCGAGCAAGGCCGATTGTACTTTGGCCGGGGCGCGGTTGATCTCATCCGCCAAAACAAAATTGGCAAAGATGGGCCCTTTTTTGATCGAAAAATCATTTTCCTTCATGTTGTAAATCATGGTCCCTACCACGTCGGCAGGAAGTAAATCTGGGGTAAACTGCACCCGGCTAAAGCTTCCCTTCACCGCTTGGCTGAGCGTATTGATGGCCAAAGTTTTGGCCAATCCCGGGACCCCTTCAAGCAAGATGTGCCCCTGCCCCAAAAGGCCAATCAATAAACGTTCAATCATTTGCTTTTGACCAACAATCACCTTGTTCATCTCCATGGTCAAGAGATCGACAAAAGCGCTTTCTTGCGCAATTTTTTCGTTGATGGCGTTGATGTCAGTACTGGATTCAGTTTGCATGGAATTAGATTTTTTTTAGTGGTTCACAAATTTGCAGCATTTTTCTTCCAAGCCTTGTTAATAATTGGTTAAAAGTTGTTATTTCACAAGGGCTGGGCTTTTGGTAGAGGGATGTAATTTAGAAGCAACGAAATTTTAAAATAAAGAATGAATAGCATTGTAGTGGGCACCATGACCTGGGGCAGTTGGGGGGCCAACTTCACCACCGATGAAATGGCCCAACGGATTCGTGAGTGCCACGCACTGGGATTACTGAGTTTTGATCATGCCGATATCTATGGAGGATACTCCACAGAAGAAGCCTTTGGGAAAGGTTTTGCACAAAGCGGCGTGGCTAGAGAAGAGCTGATTTTTATCTCCAAATGTGGCATACAATACCCTTGCGAGAATCGGCCACTGGCGGTCAAACACTATGACTACAGTGCCAAGCACATCATCGCCTCGGCCGAGCGGTCTTTGCGCTA
>WTJN01000062.1:50993-55256 GCA_011526265.1 Candidatus Arcticimaribacter sp.
AAATCGGCACCATGGCATGGAGCCCTCTCGGGAACTTTTTCCGGGAAGAAAATGAAGCAACAAAAAGAGTCCATGCCCTGCTGGATACACTTTGTGAAAAATACAATGCCACAAAAGACCAACTTCTTTTGGCTTGGCTACTCAAGCATCCTGCAAAAATTCGCCCCGTTGTAGGCACCACAAAACACGAACGATTGGCCCTCGCCAAAGCCGCCATAACCATCTCCTTAACCTTGGAAGATTGGTTTTTACTCCACACTGCCCAGACGGGCGAAAAAGTACCGTAGCATGAATACACCTAAGACCATTTGCATTACAGGAGCCACCAGCGGAATCGGTTGGGCGACCGCCCAGCGACTGGCAAAAGACGGACATCGATTACTCCTATGTGGCCGACGCCAAGAACGTTTGCAAACCTTGGAACAGGACTTGTCCTGTCCTGTTCACACGCTTCAGTTTGATGTTCGCGACAAAAAAGATGTTTTCGCCGCCATTACACAATTGCCCAAAGCATGGCAGCAGATTGACGTGTTGATCAACAACGCCGGAAACGCCCATGGACTCGACCCAGTCCAAAGCGCCGACCTCGACGATTGGGACGCCATGATCGATAGTAATGTCAAAGGATTGATGTATGTCACCAAAGCCTTTTTACCCCACTTTTTGGAACAAAAACACGGACAGATCATCAATCTTGGTTCCATTGCCGGACAAGAGGTCTACCCCAATGGAAGCGTCTATTGCGCCAGTAAATTTGCCGTGGACGCCTTTACCAAAGGCCTGCGTATGGATTTGAACAAACACGGTATCCGCGTGGGTGCCATTCACCCCGGACTAGTGGAAACGGAATTCTCCCTCGTTCGTTTTAAAGGCGACACTTCGCGGGCCGACAAGGTCTATGCCGACATCTCGGCCTTGCAAGCCGACGACGTCGCACAAGCCATCGCTTTCATGATCGATGCACCGGCACATGTGACCGTGGCCGATCTTACGCTGCTCCCCACGGATCAAGCCAGCTCAATGGTCATTAATCGACGAGAATGATCAACAAACGACTTTTGGTCAAAGCGCTTTTGTCACACAATGACGAAAACAGTTTTTATGATAAAAAGTTAAAACTCAATTTGGCCTCTAAAGCCGAAAAAGCAAAGTTCCTCAAACACATTTGCGCCCTTTCCAACGCCAATCCAAACAACAATTCTTTCATCGCTATTGGCATAGAAGACCAAAGCAATAGCATTGTAGGGGTCGATTTTTTTGACGACAGTAAGATTCAAAATCTCATCAATGCTTACCTAAAAAATCCTCCATTGGTGTTATATGAAAACATTCCGTTCCCGCATTTACCCCAGGGAAAAGTCGTGGGACTGGTGACCATTCGGCCCATGGAAAAAATCACTTCTTTTCTCAAAAACATCAGCAAATATCCGCAAGGAATGGTGTTTACACGCGAGGGCAGTACTTCCAAGCCCCATGTTTTTGATCAACCACCCAAAGACAATAACAGCCAAAAAGTGGCCACCATTGAGCGCCACGCAAAAAACAATATTCGGTTGACCCTAGAAGGGGTGATTGATTTTCGCGAACAACACCAAGGAGAATTGAGCGCTGACTATCGCGTTTTTAAAGAAACTTTTGTGGTCTGCTGGGCAGGATTAAAAAAAACAGTCAATGACAAGACTTACTACTCGCGGGTGGACATTGAATTGATCAACGAGCAAGTCAAATTATTCTACTCCCATTGTGACGAAGTAGACATTGTGGCCACCGACAATGCCTTTATTTTGACCGAATACATTCGCCTCGACCTCAACCAACAACCCAAGTATTATCCGCTGGAGGAAGTCAAAATCTCATTTGCAGATAATGGGAGTTACAGCATCCATAGTCGACTACTCTTTTCGCCCCCAGAAATGGACAAAGGGACACTCCATCATTTGTATAACGCTGCCAAGGCCTTGCTTCAAAAAATGGCCCTTCAACACCCTTTGACTCCCGCAGAGAAACGCGATTTGTCTAATCTTTGTCCCCTGTTGATGTTGTCCGTGTTGCACGGAATCCAAGGCGCACTTGAACAAATGGATCTTGCAAAACCCCTGTTAAAGCAATACTCCACAGCAGCTTACCAATCGTATAAAGATGCACAGCGCGTTTTGCGGAAGGTGAAATACAATTAATTTAGTATTTTCATCACCATAAACAAAACTTACCAGCATGCCAAAAATGAACGTAACCCAGTCCATCTACATCGATGCCCGTCCTGAAAAAATTTATCCTTTCATCAGCAACCTCAACCACTGGCCAACGTGGTCGCCGTGGACAGTGGCCGAACCCTCGGCCAAAATTACCGTCACCAAAGCAGGAGATCACTACACCTGGGAGGGAAAAATCATTGGCGAAGGACATTTGACCGTTGTCGAACAAGAAGAAAACAAAAGCGTGGTCCTCGACCTTGTTTTTTTAAAGCCCTGGAAGTCGACCGCCAAAACGAGCATGATCCTCACCCCGCTTGAAAAAGGCACAAAGGTGACATGGAACATGGATAGCCGTTTGCCCTTTTTCCTGTTTTGGATGAAAAAACAAATGCAACACTTTATCGGTATGGACTATACCCGTGGATTGACCATGCTGAAAGACTTGGTCGAAACCGGAAACACCAATACCACCTTAGCATTTCTGGGAGAAGTGCCTTTTGAAGCGACGCCATATATTGGTATTGCCACCGACGGGGCGTTCTCCGAGATCAGCAATACGATGGAACGCGACTATACCGCCCTGATGCAATACATCATGCAGCTCCCCGAAGAACAACGGCAACGCCCCGCGGTGGCCATCTATACAAAAATGGATGTCTTGCGCGACCGGTGTGCCTACATCGCTGCCCATCCCGTGCGCGAAATCCCGGACGATTTACCCGAGCAATTCATCACAGGAGAACTCCCCAGTTTCACGGCCTATACCCTGCGGCACACCGGACCCTACCGGCATATTGGCAATGCTTGGGCCGCTGGAATGATGCACCAGCGCAACAAAAAGTTTAAATCGCACAAGAAAATCCACCCCATGGAGGTGATGCACAACAGTCCCAAAAACACACCAGAAAACAAATTGGTTTCCGATATTTTATTTCCCGTACAAACCCCTTAAGGCCGATCGTAGATACGGATATCATCGATTTCAAAAGTGCCGTCATTGGCTGTTTTTCCACTTCCTAAGTAGCGAAAAGCCAAATAAACACTTGTGCTAGAAGGCAAGGCAAGCGGCCCGGTATCGATCCATTCGCTGGGATAATTAACGCAAAACGCGCAAGACAAAATCCTGTGGTTGTTCTTGAAAAGCGCCCGAAAAAGACAATTCCTCTTCAATGGCTTTGGCGCGCAGATAGTCGCTATGACGGTAGCTGTGGTAGAGGACATCGAAATTGATATTCCCTTGTGCGTCGATGAGTTCGTCGCCGGCAATGTTGTAGACATACAACGGCGGGTCGGAGGCATCGATCATGGCGCGGTAATCCATGGTCGTGAGATCGGCGGGGGTGGGTTCGCCGCCATAGAACCCCAGAAAGAGTTGGGCTATGAGGGGGTTGGCTTGGCGCAACCCATCGAGCGATAGACCGGGGAAAACGTCTTCCCACGCATAGAGGTTATATGTACTTTGTGCGGCCAATGCAACCACGCCTTGCAGTTGGGCCTCGCGGTTGGGGCGAAACGCGTTCCACTGGGCAATTCCTGCGCCGGCAGAAACGCCCCCGATGACCATTTTATTTACAGGCAATTGCAAATCACTTTGCCGCATGCGGATAAATTCCACCACCGCCTGCCCGTCTTGTAGGGCAGACAGGACCCCGGTGCTGCCCGGGGTGGTCAAGAAAGTATAGTTAGCACTCACCAAAGCCATGTTGTTGTCGAGTAGACTGCGCAAGGTAGGCGCTATATAGTCGCTGGTGACATCGCTTTTATCGCCCGCGGTGAAACTCCCCCCGTGGAAATAAAAGAATACCCCTTCGGGAACAGCGCCCTTGGGGAGATAGACATCCAACTGCTGGCGTTCGCCATTGCCGTAAGCCACGTTTTGGTAGAACAAGGTGGTGGGGCCAAAAGGCGAAACAGAGGCCGGTACGCCCAGCACATCCGCTACCCGATCGGGTGACAAACCAAGGTCTTCGTCGCTTTTACAAGCCACTATCAGCACTACCAACCCAAGGAATATTAACTTTTTCATCATGCAATACTTTTAGCCTCCAAGATAGGCATTTTGTGGTGC
>WTJN01000154.1 GCA_011526265.1 Candidatus Arcticimaribacter sp.
GACTGCTTCGCTGCGCTCGCAGTGACTATTCAGCAGTGTCACTGCCTAATAAAAAACAATTTTTCTTGTTACATTCGTAGCAAGCCAAGGAGTTATGCGAAACAAAATAATCATAGGACTAGGACTACTATGGTGGGGGTGTCAACCGGCGCCTTCCCCCGTGGAGCATGCTTTTTTGGGTGGACAAATCATCAATCCGGCCTCGGAAATCATTACCCTTTATGCGCACGACCAACCGCTGAACGTGCTGCGGATGAGCGACCAAAACCGTTTTGAAAAACATTTTCCCCAAGCCCCCAATACCCTTTTGCGCTTTGAGCATTTGCCAGAGACTCAAACCTTGCTTTTGGAGGCCGGTGACTCAATTTGGTTGCGGGGCAACATGTCGGACTTTACGGGATCGGTGGTGTTTAGTGGTGCCGGGGCGGCCAAAAACAATTTTTTGGCCAATCAAATGCTGGCCCACGAAAAAGAACGCAGTTTCTTGGCCCGAAAATATCCGCTGAGCAGTGGCGACTTTCGCCACATCATCGATTCGTTGCGCAGCGAAAAAGCCGCGCTGTGGGAGGATTTCCAACAGCAACACCCCGCCCTGTCGCCGCTGAGTGAAAAAGTACTGCAGGCCGCCTATCAATATCCCTATGCCAATCGGCTAGAACGCTATGCATTGATTCGTGGAAAAGCCGCTGTAGCCACCGATAGTGCTTTTTTTGATTACCGAAAATCGCTGAATTTCAACGAAAAAGAGTTGGCCTTCTACGAGCCCTACATTACCTATTTGATGAGTTACCTGAGCTTGGAAGCCTTGCCAGAAGGCAGCACCTTCATGCAGGCCAAAAAAACCACTGATTTTAATCTGCAACGTTTGGCGCTGATTGCCGAAAAGGTGCAAGACAGCACCTTGCGCAATGTCCTCACCCGCAGTGTGGCCTACGAAGAACTGCTCAATTTTGACAATCACAATCAACATGCGGCCTTTCTCGAAGCGGTCTTTGCCCTCAATGCCTCGGGCGCCAATCGGGACGAATTGATCAATTTTCACGCCGATCTCAACCAAATGAATTCCGGTACCTTGCTGCCCATTGCCGACTTGCAAACGCACGAAAACGAAAAGGTGGCGAGCAGCGTGGCCTTTTTTGGGCAAACCACAGTGCTCTATTTTTGGTCGCAAACCCAAATGAACCATTATAAACGCATCCAGTCGCGGGTGGCCAACTACCAGCAACGCTTCCCCAACATTCGCTTTGTGGGGCTTTGCATTCAGCCCTACAACGACATGGTGCGCGATTACCAAGACATCATGCAAATTGATCCCAAAGACCAATACGCCTTGCTTGACTTTGAAAAAGTAAGCAGCAATTGGGTCATCACCGCCTTGAACAAAGGGATTATTCTGGATAAAAGAGGCCGCATTATCGATGGTTTTGGGGATTTTATGAGTGATGATTTTGCCGCGCAATTGGAAAAACTCGAACGCTGATGGCCGACCCTTCCTCCTACTGCACGGCCGTGACACAGGGCTATGGCGGCGCATTGCACCAACATTATCACGACACCGTCTACGGCTTTCCCGTGACCGATGACAACGCCCTATTTGGTCGTCTGTTGCTAGAAATCAATCAGGCCGGCCTCTCGTGGGACACCGTACTGAACAAAGCAGAAAGCATCAAAGCGGCCTATGCTGACTTTGATATTGCCACTGTAGCAGCATTCACCGAAACCGACATTGAACGGCTGCTTCAAAACCCGGGAATCATTCGCATGCGCAAGAAAATTGAAGCGGCCATTTACAATGCGAACCAATGCTTGGAACTGCAAAAAACCCACGGTTCTTTTGGTGCCTGGATCGACGCACAACATCCTCAAAAAGAAGAAGATTGGGTGCAACTCTTCAAACAAAAATTTAAATTTACCGGCAAGGAAATCACCAAGGAGTTTTTGATGGGCACCGGCTATATAAAAGGGGCACACGATCCCGCCTGCCCTGTCTATACAACTGTCCTCGACGCACAGCCCAAGTGGCTGGAGGAATGAGTTTTTTTGGGTGACTGTTTAGTTTCCTTTTTTGTAATCGGCGAGGAACTTGGCCAGACCAATATCGGTCAAGGGGTGGTTCAACAATCCTTTGATGGAACTAAGCGGCCCGGTCATGACATCGGCGCCAATTTTGGCACAGTCAATCACGTGCATCGTATGGCGCACCGAGGCGGCCAAGATTTGCGTTTCAAAGGCATAATTGTCATAGATGTGGCGAATTTCTTGAATTAGGTTCAAGCCGTCGGTCGACACGTCGTCCAAACGACCAATGAACGGCGAGACATAGGTCGCTCCCGCTTTGGCGGCCAACAGTGCCTGCCCTGCCGAAAACACCAGGGTACAGTTGGTTTTGATGCCTTTCCCGGCAAAATATTTCAACGCCTTTACACCATCTTCAATCATGGGGATTTTTACCACGATTTGTGGGTGTAGGGTAGCCAGAGCCTCTCCTTCTTTGATCATGCCGTCGAAGTCGGTAGCAATGACCTCGGCCGACACATCGCCTTCTACGGCGTCGCAAATGGCCACGTAGTGGTTGAGAATGTTGGCGGCGCCCGTAATGCCTTCTTTGGCCATCAACGACGGATTGGTGGTCACGCCGTCTAAAACGCCCAAGGCTTCGGCTTCTTTGATTTGATCAAGATTGGCGGTGTCGATAAAAAATTTCATGTGCAGTGCAGTTATTACAGATTATAATGGTTTTTCAGCAGTCGTTCGAACCAACGCTGCGGGAGTATTTTCTTGAGGGTCAACGATAGTTTTTGCATAAAAGGCCCCACGGCATAGTGCGGTTTAAGGCTTTTTTGCCGCAACAACTGTGCGACGGCGCGCGCAATTTCGATGGGGTCATTGCCTTGATCGACATGGGCGTCCATGGTGTCGAGGCTTTCGCGGTACAGTTGGGCATAGGGGGAGTCGTCCGTGTGGGGTTCGTAGTAGCGGCGCGCCGCAATGTCGGTGGCATAGTCGCCCGGAGCGATGGTAGCCACTTGAATGCCAAATTGCGCCACTTCCATGCGCAGGGCTTCGCTAATGATCTGCAAGGCCGCCTTGGAGGCCGAGTAGCCACCGCGAAAGGGCAGGCCCATCGATGCCCCAATGGAGGTGATGTTGATGATTTTGGCGGCACCGTGTTGCCGCAGCAGCGGAAGCAACTGCTGAGTGAGCGCCAAAGGGCCAAAAAAATTGGTGTCGAAATGCTGCCGCAAAGCCTGGAGATCTACCTCTTCTACGGCACCGGTTATGCCTTGGCCGGCGTTGTTAACGAGTGCAGCCACCGTAGAAGTGTGCCGTTGCAACTCGGCGCAAAACAAATCGATGCTGCCCGCATCGTTCATGTCCAAAGCCAACAACGGAAAAGGGAGGTTGGGATACTTGTGGGGCGATCGGCTGGTGCCCAATACGTGGTGTCCGTTTTGGTGCAAAAGCGTCGCAATGGCTTTCCCCAAGCCGGATGATGCGCCGGTAACAATGACAGTGTTTTGCATGCCCCAAAAGAAAAAGGGCAAGCGATCTATATCACACCGCTACGACCATCTACCCTTGCTGCGTTCCCGCCCTGGGGGAGTTCAATAGGAGCTGGTTGTATAGGACTTGCCCACGGCAAAGATATAATTCTTTGTGTTTTTCCCCCTTTCTGGGGCCATGGTTTTTTTCTTTATTTTTAGTAAAATTTTTACGCCATGAAATGGAGCCTCCTTTTCTTGTCGGTGATTGCCCTTAAGACCTGCGGGGCAGGCAACGACAAGCCGCAACTGAAAATCAAACCCAACGCCAATACCTTTGTCGCCGGAGACACCCTGAGCGCTCGCCTGCGCGGTGCAAAACAAATCGTACCCGATGCGGTGCAGTATTATTTGGATGATCAACCCATTACCCTCCCCCACGTCTTTGGCAACGAGCGACTGGGCGATCACCAACTCAAAGCAGTGGTGACCAACGGCGAGCAACAACAAGAAGCACTCAGCAGTGTGCGCCTACTAAAAAGTACACCCCCCGCTTTGTGGACCTATACCGTGATCAATGCATACCCCCACGACCCCACCGCCTATACGCAAGGGCTGGAATTTGACGGTGAAATCCTCTATGAAAGCACCGGCTTGAACGGGCAATCTACCCTGCGGAAAGTGCATGTGGAAACCGGAGAGGTGCTGCAACAAATTCCCCTCGACCAACAGTATTTTGGCGAAGGGCTGACCCTGCTGAACAATGAAGTTTTTCAACTGACGTGGCAAGAGAACACGGCTTTTGTCTATGACCCAGAAACCCTGGCGCTGAAACGCTCCTTTCGTTATGACCAAAGCAAAGAAGGATGGGGCTTGTGCAACGACGGTAAAACTCTCTACAAATCGGATGGGACGGCCAAAATATGGCGGTTGGACCCCGCCACCGGGCAAGAACTGGACTACATCGAAGCGACTACCCACAAAACCATTTTGACCAAAATCAACGAGCTGGAATGGGTGGATGGAAAAATCTATGCCAATACCTATCAATTTCAAAAAGAAGTCATTGTGGTGATCGACCCCAAGAGTGGCGCCGTAGAGCGGGTGATTGACTTTAAAGGCCTGAAAGCGCAAGTGGATCAAATTCCGTCGCTGAATGTGCTCAACGGCATTGCCTACCACCCCCAGCGCAACACCTTTTTTGTGACCGGAAAAAACTGGAGTAAACTCTTTGAAGTCACCCTCCAACCCAAAAAATAGTCGGCATGCATCACTTTGAACAAACCCAGCGGGTGGACGCCCAACATTTAGACGAACTCCAACACGTGAACAATGTGCAGTACCTGCAGTGGGTGCAAGACATTGCGGGTGCCCACTGGCAAAAACTGATTGAAGGAAAGGACGAAGGTTTCGGACTGTGGGTAGTGCGTTCCCACCACATCGAATACAAACGCCAAGCGAAGTTGGGCGATTGCCTCCGCGTGGAAACCGATGTGCGGGTCACCGAAGGCTACCTGAGTGAACGCCGGGTGCGTTTCTTCCTTGGCGACAGCAACCAACTCGTGGCCCAATGCCACACCCAGTGGTGCTACCTCGACCCCAACAGCCACAAGCTTTTGCGCATTCCTCCCGCAGTAAAAGCACTGCTGCACGAAGAA
>WTJN01000073.1:0-1348 GCA_011526265.1 Candidatus Arcticimaribacter sp.
CAAGCGGTCGAAAAAATGGCCGATGACTTTGGAATTCCTCCAGAGAATGTTCGTTTCGACGATTTCGGAGGCTAATCAACAACAAGGGAGTATTTTTTACTCCCTTTTTTTGTCACTATTGACGATCCCTCGGGAATTGCATTAAATTTGATCAAAAAAAATGACTGAACAAGAATGCCATCAGTGTGCTATGGACGTTGTGGGTAAAGATCTGGAAGCTTTGGGATTTGAATTCATGACGGTCAATTCGCAACTTAAAAAGGACCCGCAGTTTGTTTGCCTCAAAGACAAAAAGCTGCATTTTGTGGTTGTTCGTGCGGTATTGTACCCAAACAATCCCACCGCTTATGACGGTGTTCTGATGGAAAAAGTACGCGCACATGCCGAAAAATTTGAGGCACGTACCTATTATGCTGGTGTGGGGTTGGCGAACGGTAGGGATTATAATGATCCTCTGGACAAAACCGCCGCTGTTGCGATCAACTATCAAGGACTTCAAGAAATTACATTACATGGGTAAATCAATTTTTTTCATTTTTATCATGCTTCTTGTGGCTTGCTCACCACGTTCTCAACAGATGTCTTCGCTTAAGGGGTCTGCCCTCGGTACCACCTACACCATTCAGTACCTTGCATCGGATTTAGAGCAAAATAAAATTAAACCAGGTTTAGATTCATTGTTTACTGTGATCAATGCTTCTATGTCTACCTACATTGCTTCATCTACCCTTTCTAAAATAAACAAAGGGGATAGTTTGGTCATCGTCGATCAACATTTCAAAAAAGTGTTTAACCTCTCTGATAAGATTTGGAATGTAACCAGCGGTTATTTTGATCCCACTGTGGGTCGTTTGGTGAATGCCTATGGTTTTGGACCTGAAAAAAGAGAAGAATCATTGTCCGTTACCGAGCGGGACAGCTTGCTACAAATCACAGGTTGGGACAAAATAACGCTAACGCCAACGGGGCAGGTGCGCAAAACACATCCCTTCATTTATATCGACTTTAATGCCATAGCCAAGGGGTACACTGTTGATGTTATATCGGACTACCTTGCAACCCTTGGAAGTCAAAATCATTTGGTGGAGATTGGTGGTGAAATCCGGGTAAAGGGTTTAAATCCCGTTAGTGCAAAACCCTGGCGAATTGGGATTGACCGTCCAGTCATTGGACAAAGAAAAATCCAAGCGGTGGCCCAACTCTCCCAAGGGGCCATGGCTACTTCGGGCAACTATCGCAAATACCGTATCGATTCCTTGACAGGGAAAAAGTATGTACATTCAATCAATCCAAAGAATGGACTACCCGTTCGCTCTTCGATTCTCAGCGTAAGCGTCAAGGCGCCATC
>WTJN01000073.1:1448-5081 GCA_011526265.1 Candidatus Arcticimaribacter sp.
GCTTTGGCTCTTTCTTCAGGATCTATAATTGAAAAGTCTTCATAGGTCTGTGACCGATCCATCTCAAGGGGAACTTGTGCGATAAGGGTGCCACCCACTTTAAGCACGCGGTAGAGTTCTTTCATGGCTTTGGTGTCCTCAACAATGTGCTCCAACACATGATTGCATAAAATCAAGTCATAGCTGTTGTCTTTCATGGGAAGTGCGCAGAGGTCTGCACGAACATCGGCCAAAGGAGAATGCAAATCAGTTGTGGTGTATGTCCAGTGTTGGAAAGTTTTGAATAGATCAAAAAATATTTGTTCTGGGGCGACATGCAAAACGCTGATCGAGCGGTCCAAAAAAGAGGTGTTTCTTTTTAAATAAAGCCACAATAAGCGGTGTCTCTCTAGCGAGAGTGTGCCAGGACAAAGGGCGTTTTTTCTGAGGTTTTGATACCCGTAGGGTAAAAATTTTCGGTAATGGCTCCCGTCAATGGGATCGGTCAATTGATGACCTCTAAACCACCATCGCAAGAAGGGCCGAAAAAAATAGCTCCACTGAATCAACCATGGGCGTGGGAAGAAATTTAGCAACCATTTCATAGGGAAAGGGGTTGCGCTCTAAAGGGGGCCTCTTCGTTACTTTCAATTCCCAAAGCGTCGTAGATGTATTGAAAGGTAGAGAGCAGTTCGGGTTGACCGTCAATCAAAGCTACGTTGTGTTCGAAGTGGGCAGAAGGTTGACCGTCCTTAGTTAATATCGTCCAGCCGTCTTTGAGTTGATTGATGCGGCGGGTCCCTCGATTGATCATTGGTTCTATGGCCAAAACCATTCCATTGACAAAGCGTTTTCCGGTGCCTCGGCGTCCGTAATTGGGCACCTCCGGTCCTTCATGCATCACTCTACCCAAGCCGTGGCCTACCAGTTCGCGCACTACGCCAAAACCTTCTTTCTCACAATACTTCTGTATGGCATGTCCGAGGTCACCTACGCGATTGCCCAACCGAAACTGATCAATACCCACATAGAGGGAGGCCTTGGTGATATCGAGGAGTTTTTGGGTTGCCGGATCAATTTCTCCAACCGCAAAGGTATAGGCATGATCACCATAAAACCCATTTTTTAGCGCCCCACAGTCAATGGAAATAATATCGCCATCTTGTAAGGGGTCGTTGTTGGGAATACCGTGTACCACTTGGGCGTTAGGACTCATGCAGAGTGTATTTGGGAAATCGTACAATCCCAAGAACCCCGGTTCTGCGTGATGATCACGAATAAAACTTTCCGCCAGGGCATCCAGTTGAAGCGTCGTGATGCCGGGCTTGATTTCGGCGGCCAACATTCCCAACGTTTTGGAAACAATCAAGGCACTTTCGCGCATCAACTCAATTTCTTCCCGCGATTTTAGTACGATCTCACTCATTCGGCATAGGCGTTTTTGTAGGGCTCACCATTCAAAATAGCTAGGATATCCGTTTCTAGGGTTTTAATGGGGAATTCAACAATGCGATTCAATTCCTTGTCGTTTTCAAAAAACAGCAATGCCGGGATATAGGTAATATTGTATTGTTCTATCAAGGCCGCGGGTTGTTCTTTGGGTTCATCGATCGCAACGATCTCCATGTTTGCCGTTGAATACCCCGCTTGGTCCAAAATCTTGATCATTGCGGGCACCTCACGCTGACTGTCTTCACACCATGTTCCCATGAACAGCATCACCTTTTTTCCCGATAATTTGCTGGCAATGGCCTCAATTTTATCGGCTTGTGTTTTGTAGCGATCGTATTCGGACGTCAGCCAGTCTTTTTTAAACATCTTCAATTGTTCCAAGGAAATTTTCCCCACGAGAATGGGGTCTCCATTTAAATCCTTACCCACCAAGGTATCCGGAATTGTGACCGCTGTGGGCGTGGACTTTTTGTTATTGGTGTCCCCGCAATGCAGAAAAAGGGAGATCATAAGGAAGTAGAAAAATTTTTTCATGGATGCACTAATAAAGATTGTTGTGTCATTAAGGCCGGTTGTTCGATTCCCATCAAGTCCAGAATGGTGGGAGCAATATCGCCCAACACCCCTGACTTGATTTTTCTTTTTTCATTCTCTACGAGGATCACAGGTACAGGGTTTGTTGTGTGTGCGGTATGTGGGCTTCCGTCTTCATTTTTCATGATTTCGCAGTTCCCATGATCGGCAATCACCAAGATAGAGTAATCTTTGGCTAAGGCTGCTTCTATGATGGATTGTGCACATTCGTCCACGGTTTCGCAGGCTTTGATCGCCGCGTCGAGGTCTCCTGTGTGCCCAACCATGTCGGGATTGGCAAAGTTTAGGCAAATAAAGTCGGCCGTTTCTTTTTGTATTTCAGGCACAATTGCGTCACGAATTTCGTAAGCACTCATTTCGGGTTGGAGGTCATAAGTCGCCACCTTTGGGGAAGGACATAAAATGCGTTCCTCGCCGGGAAACGGTTCCTCTCGTCCGCCATTGAAAAAGAAAGTCACATGGGGATATTTTTCAGTTTCGGCAATGCGAATCTGAACTTTCCCGGCAGTTGAAAGTGTCTCTCCTAGGGTGTCTTGAATGTTTTCTTTATCGAAAATGACGTTGACGCCAGTAAAGTTTTTGTCGTAATTTGTTAGGGTCACATAGTGTAAGTCAAGGGGTGTTGTCCCTTGCTCTGGGAACGCTTTTTGCGAGAGCATTTGCGTCAATTCCCGTCCACGGTCTGTTCTAAAGTTGAAGAACAACACCACATCGCCCTCTTCTATTCTCCCAGTTTTAGATATACAAACCAAAGGTTCAATGAACTCATCGGTGGTTCCGTCTTGGTAGGAAGCCTTTAAGGATGCAGCAAAATCATTGGTAGTTTCGCCTATCCCGTTGACCAAGAGGTCGTAGGCTTTTTTAACGCGATCCCAACGTTGGTCACGGTCCATGGCAAAATATCGCCCAATCACCGATGCGATTTCTCCTGTGCTTTCTTGCATATGTTTTTCAATGGCTGCAATAAAACCGGCTCCCGATTGTTGGTCGACATCACGCCCATCGGAAAACGCATGGAGGTAGACTTTTTCTAGTTGTTCTGCATGAAGCACATCCAAAATGCCTTTGATGTGGTTGATGTGCGCATGAACCCCCCCATCCGATAATAGTCCAAGCAAGTGAATCGGCTTATCGTTTGCTTTTGCATAGGCAATGGCTTGTTGAAGCACTGCCTCGTCTTTCAAGCTATTGTTCTCCAACGCAAGGTTGATTTTCGCCAAATCTTGATAGACAATCCGACCAGCGCCGAGGTTCATATGTCCCACTTCACTGTTGCCCATTTGTCCTTCGGGAAGGCCTACATGCATCCCATCGGTATATAAGTCATTTTGGGAGAAGTTTTCATACAAACTATCGATAAAAGGAGTGCGGGCTAAATCGACGGCAGACACCGCTGGATTGGGGGCTTTTCCCCAACCGTCGAGAATCATCAAAAGGGTTTTTTTAGACATCAAAATGGTTTTGTGCAAAGATACGAAATGGGGCGATAATCTTGGTAGAATAGCGTATTCTAAGCTATCTTTAAGCTCAATAAACTGTTTGCATTGCACGAAGGAGTTGTTTATCGGTCAACGGGAAGCTGGTACTGGGTTAAAAGCAGTACAGGTC
>WTJN01000041.1 GCA_011526265.1 Candidatus Arcticimaribacter sp.
AGTGCGGCAGACTTAATCATAGGAACGAAGATAGGCAATTAAAGCCGCTCGAAAAGGAGCATTGGCCAGAGAGTCCTCGAGCATATGATTGCGCAATACGATGCAATGAACAGCAGCGGGCAATGGGGAAATGTGGAGTCTTTCCAGTTGCCGCGCCAATTGATTCACCGGGATTTTTGCCATCGCTTGGGCAGGAGCGGCGACGGGATATAGGGTTAACGATGTTTCCACCTCCAAACCCAGATCATAATAAAAGAACGGGACTGCAGTGCTGGCACGAAAACCTAAGGTGTCGGGATAACAAAGACTGAAATCTTCTTCCATTTCAGCGGCCAGCAATGGCCGATAAGCACGCCCAACCGTCGTCACCCCCCAAGCAAAACGAGCACTCGATACCGGTCTGTGGATCAGTTGTGCCAAGGCGTCGCGCTCTCGCAGTAAATCCTCACTGTGCTGCTGGGTGAGATAGGAACCCAACAAAGCAACAGGAAAATAATCGGCTACAGATTTAATACTATTTTTAAAATAAATATTGTTGGTCGAAATGCCGCGGTCGAAGAACGATTCTTTTGAAAAAAGAAAAAAGAAACGGGTCTTGAATGTTGCTTGGGCGAAAAGACGGGTATAATCCTCAAAAACATCCCAGGGATCTTTGCGAAAACCCATCAATACCAGTAGCTGTTCCAAGACCGACCAAAAGTCGAGTCGGTAGAGAGAACGAAACCATTGGACGACATTTCTGAATACCGACTTATTGGCGTACTTGAAAGGAGAAATGACCTCCACCAAAGGCATGAATTTCTCCTTAGCTTCTACACTAGTGGAGAGATCGGGAAACGCCTCTTTTAATAATTCATAGAATGCCGATAGCCAAAAATCCACCAAGGGTTCTTCGAGAAAATCGTGCGCTGCAGCAAGACTCTGCTGGGGTAAAAATCGGCCGTGTTCGTCTTTGAGGTGTGGCAAATATTCCTCGTAACGGCTAAGGAGATAAAATGTGGCTGCAAAAATATCGAAAGGAATTTTTGATTGTTGGCCGGTTAAAAAAAAACAACAATGCCCCTGCCATGTTTTGACTTCCACGGGTTGCTCGCGAATTCCTTGCTCGAAAAGCAATGAGGAGGATTGAACAAAAAATTCGTTTCCCAAAGGCTTTTTTCCATAACTCATCTTAGGCCCTGCGTGGGCGATAAATGCATCCAAAACATCGGTCACACCATACTCAATTCCCAGAGAATGCGTAAAGACTTGTTTCAACACATAATGAACCCTGGATGTCGCGTTTGCGCAAAAAATCAATAGCATTTAGAGACGTTTTTCGTCGGCAAAGCTAAAGTACGTTTTTTCGCCTATTATCAGGTGATCCAATAATTTGATATCCATCATTTGTGCGGCTTTATGCAACTTTTGAGTAATCAGTTCATCGACACGACTGGGCAACAAATTTCCCGTTGGATGGTTGTGGGCAACGATGATGGCAGTAGCGCGATGCTCAAGCGCCACTCGCAGCACCAGTCGGACATCAATGGCCGTATTGATCAGCCCGCCCTTGCTTAAACATTGCCGATGAATCACATGATTGCGTTGATTGAGATAGAGGCCCCAGAATTCTTCGTGCGGCAGATAGCTCAACACCGGCCGAAACAGCTCGAAAGCGGAGCGACTCGAGGAGCATTCTGTTTTCTGTTGCGTGGCCTGCAAAGACATGCGCTTGCTCAATTCCAAACAGGCTTTGATTTTGACTGCTTTCGCTGGGCCAATGCCTTTCCACTGCGTGAGCTTGGCCACCGACAGTTGGTGCAACTCTGTCACCCGATGGTCTACCGTGGCCAGTAGCCGTTGCATGAGTTGAATGGCTGTCTCGCCGGGGTTACCACTGCCAATGATCAATGCCAATAACTCCGCATCGGTGAGAAATTGCGGGCCCTGAGAAAGCATTTTCTCCCGCGGGCGATCAGATTCAGCAAACTGTCGAATGGTGAAATGAGATTCTTTTTTCATTTTGACTTGGGGGTTTTTATTATTTTCGTTTCAACCAAAATACAAAATATGGCGTATCCACCTCCACATCATCAAGAAGAGCAATTTGAAAATGCCCTTTTTTTGGTACAGCAAGCGCCCTTGGCCACATTGATCAGCACAAAAGACAATGAAGTCTTGTGTACACACACGCCTTTGGTGCATCAAGCCAACAATGAATTTGGTGTTTTGGTCGGCCACTTGGACAAATTCAACCCCCAGTGCCAGCACTTTGCCACTGCGCGAGAAGTGACTTGTATTTTTCACGGGCCCGATGTCTATATCTCTCCCTCGGTTTATTCAACCACACAACTGCCCACATGGAATTATTTCAAAGTGCACATGAAGGGCACTCTCACTTTGGTCAATGATCGGGAAGCCATCAAGCAAAGTTTAATCGATATGACGGCCTTCTTAGAAGGAAACAATCCAAAATACACCTTGGAGGCCGACAACCCGCGCATGGACCGAGCTTTGGAGTACATTGTTGGCTTCCGCATCGAGGTTACACATTGGGAAGGAAAGTATAAAATTTCACAAGACAAACGAAAAACAGATCAGCTTCTGGCCAAAGAAGCACTCCTTGACCAAGGGGAAGCCTACACATCACTCATCGAACAACTCTACTCCCATCATCAGACTAAGAGCGCTCAATAAGTTGCGCCAAGGCGGACCAATCTAGGCCGCCATAATTGCCCGAACTCATCATGAGCAAGACGGACTGATGGTATTTTTTTTGCAACAAATAAGCGTGTAAGTCTTCCGGACGATCAAAAACAATCATGTTGGGATGATCAAAAGCCGTGCGGATAGCTTCTGGATCAATGGCCCTTCGTCCTTTGATTTTCAATGCCTCGGGATCGTAAAACACTATGGCTTCTTCCAAGGCGTCAAGGGTGTGTTTAAACTGAGGAAGGAAAGCCGGAGTGAGGCTACTATAGGTATGCAATTCCAAACACCCAATCACCCGATGTGTGCTGAATTGAGCAGTAACCGCCTGCGAAGTCGCCTGGACTTTACTGGGGGCATGCGCAAAATCTTTGAACAAATAGGCCGTTTCACCAGTAGCCATCTTCTCGAGTCGTTTGTCGGCTCCCGAAAAGCTGGCGATGGCTTCATAGAATTCGATTGCATCGATTCCCATGAGTTGACAAATCCACTGGGCTCCCGCAAGATTCATCAGATTGTGCTTTCCAAACACAGCCAACGGCAGATCACCTTCGTCGGTAGGGAGGTAGGTCACCCCGTCCTCAATATAGTGATCAGGCAAAGTGTAGGGTTGCTTCCGAATGGTGTTTTGTGTAGCGGCAACAAGACGGGTCAACACAGCATCCTCCTGATTATACACCACGGTGCCTCCGGGGACTATGGTATCGAGGTACAATGCAAATTGATCTTGATAGCTGGCTTCGGTAGGAAAAACATTGATATGATCCCACGCAATCCCAGAGATCAGCGTAACATGGGGTTGGTACCACAAAAACTTAGGGGTAAGGTCCAAGGGCGAGGAAAGGTATTCATCGCCTTCCATGAGAATAAAATCATTGGTTTCGGTCAAATGAACCATATGATCAAACCCTTTCAACTGGGCACCTACCATATAATCAACCGCTTGATCATGGTAATTCAATACATGCAAAACCATAGCCGTTATGGTGGTTTTTCCGTGGCTTCCGGCAATGACAACACGTGTTTTTGCTTTGCTTTGCTCGAACAAAAATTCTGGATAGGAATAACATTTTATCCCCAGCTTTTGGGCAGCGTCAAGCTCGGGGTTGTCTTTTTTTGCGTGCATCCCAACGATCACAGCATCCAAATCGGCGTGAATTCGGTCCGGGTACCAACCCAACTGCGGCGGTAAAATTTCTGCGGCCGCCAAACGGGAGTGCGAGGGTTCAAAAATGGCGTCATCACTTCCGGTAATGGTATGTCCCTTGGCCTTTAAAGCCAGAGCAATATTGTGCATGGCACTTCCGCCAATGGCGATAAAATGAATTTTCATTGCGTTGATTTTGAATGATTGGACAACAATTCAAATGATGGGTTAATCGAGAGGGATTTGTCAAAAGCGGCAAGTGCTTTGTCTTGTTCCCCCAATTGCTGATGAAGTTTTCCCTTGTGGTAATACGCCCATTCAAGAGGAAGATTATACCCCGGACGCGCCTGATCGATGAAATAATCAATCGCCTGTAAACCCAAAGCGAAAGATTGATTTTGTTCACGACTTAGAACAGCAATTTTATAGGGAAAATTCATCGAAAAACGGTTGAAATAGGCCGCAGCATCGCCTTCCTTTTCAATGTCGTCCTCTAGTGCTTGAAAAGCATTTTTGTAGGCCGCTTCAGCCGCTTCGGCTTCACCCTTCTGCACAAGAATAAAAGCATGGGAAAACAATCCTGCACTTGGCGAAATGGCTTGGAGTTGCTGTGCATAGGCTTGGGCTTCTTCCACACTTCCGCCAATGACCGAAGGCACCTTACACAGTGCTTCCACCGCTGCTTCATAGGCAGGAATATAGGTGGAATCCAAAGCGATGGAACGTTTAAAATAATACAACATATTGCGCACGTGGGGCAACGACCGAAAGCGGCTTATTTCTAAGGCACGAATGCCGTGCGCCCCACCCAACAAATAACACAGGCGAGCATTTTCCCCACTGCGATTGATTTTTTCTTCAAGGACTTGGATCAAGTCTTCTTGTTGTTTGAATCGCCCGGCCAAGGCGATACGAGCATCTATTTGAGCAAGGGGAGGTTCCAGGGAATCGAGAAGGCGCTCCAGCGCTTCTTCATAACGGGGTTTTTGGTGGTCGTCAAAGCGCAGATAGGGCGGCATTGTTTGGCTGCAAAGCAGTTGCATTCCGAAAAAACAGCACAGCACTAGACCGAGTTGGTGACGCTTTCCCATAGCATATCTTTGAGTTTTGACAGTCCTTTTTGCCCCACCGAAGAGAACATGACATAAGGAACATCGGGAAAAATCTCCGCCAATTCTTTGGCGTACTCTTCCGCCAATTCGTCGTCCAATAAATCACATTTGGACAAGCCCACAACATAGTTTTTGTCCAATAACTCTGGGTTGAATTCTTTCAATTCGTTGCGCAAAACGGTAAATGCTTTTTTTACGTCTGGGGCGTCGGCGGGAATAAGATAGAGCAGCACCGCATTGCGTTCTATGTGCCGGAGAAAGTAATGCCCAAGGCCTTTGCCTTGCGCGGCGCCTTCGATGATGCCCGGAATATCGGCCATTACAAACGACCGAAAATCGCGGTATTCTACAATCCCCAAATTGGGCTTTAGGGTGGTGAAAGCATAGTCGGCAATTTTGGGTTTTGCAGCGGTCAATACAGACAGCAAGGTGGATTTGCCCGCATTGGGAAAACCAACCAGACCAACATCGGCCAAGACTTTCATTTCGAGGGTGATTTGCATTTCCTCGCCTTTGATTCCCGGTTGTGCATAGCGCGGGGTTTGCCGTGTGGGAGATTTAAAATGCCAATTTCCCCGGCCGCCCAAGCCTCCTTTTAGGACGATATACTCTTGCTCCTTTTCGGTGATTTCAATGAGCACAGCATTCGTATCGGTGTCCTTAACTACAGTTCCTAGGGGGACATCAATATACATGTCTTCGCCCTGGGCGCCAGAGCTTCTGTTCTTGCTGCCGTGTTCGCCATGCCCTGCTGCGAAATGCTTTTTGAATTTAAATGAATACAGCGTCCACAAATTGGGATTGGCACGAATGATGACGTGGCCGCCACGACCGCCGTCTCCCCCGTCGGGGCCGCCTTTGGTAATGTATTTTTCTCGATGCAAATGCACCGACCCTTTTCCGCCGTTGCCCGAAGCGACATGCAATTTTACGTAATCTACAAAATTCCCCTCGGTCATTGCGTTGGTTTAAAGTCCGTCAATCACCGCTTTGAGACGGGCAGTAATCTCATCTATTGAGCCAATACCGTTAACACTATGAAATTTTCCTTGCGCCAAATAGTACTCCCTCAAAGGGGCCGTTTTTTGGTTGTACTCATCGAAGCGATTACGGATTTTTGTTTCGTCCTGATCGTCTGGTCGACCACTGGTTTCTCCGCGTTTTAGCAGACGGGCCACCAATTCATCATCATCGGCTTCCAAGGCAATGGTACCGGAAACAGCCATCTCCTTTTTGGCAAGGAAATCGTCCAAGCTTTGGGCTTGCGCATCGGTGCGGGGAAAACCGTCAAAAATAAAGCCGTTGGCTGCTGGATTTTTTTCCACCTCTGCCTCCAGCATGTCTATGGTGACCTGATCGGGCACCAAGTCGCCCTTATCCATGTAGGACTGAGCCAGTTTCCCCAAAGGAGTGGCGTTTTTTATATTATAGCGGAACACATCTCCCGTAGAAATATGCACCAATTGATATTGCTCTTTTAAAAAGGCAGCCTGCGTTCCTTTTCCTGCGCCCGGTTTCCCAAAGAGGACAAGATTGATCATAGTTTTGTGTTTTGAGTGGCAAAGATACATTAAAATACGTGTTTCAATTTTGATTGCATCCCGATCAAAGATATATGTGTATTTTTGCAAAAAAAGGATGATGCAGTATTTTTCTTCTTCAGCAAAATTGGGCATTCTTGGCGGAGGCCAATTGGGAAAAATGTTATTGTATACCACCCGCAAATGGGACGTTTGCACCCACGTACTCGACCCCAGTGCAAGTGCCCCCTCTCGTTTGGCATGTGACCACTTTGTACAGGGAGATTTTAAGGACTACCAAACCGTCTATGACTTTGGGAAAGGACTGGATGTCTTGACCATTGAAATCGAACACGTCAACACCGAAGCTCTGCGCCAACTGGAGAAAGAGGGCGTGCAAACCTACCCCAGTGCCGCCACACTAGAATTGATTCAAAACAAAGGAGTCCAAAAAGACTTCTACCAGCAGCATCATATCCCGACCGCTCCCCACCAACGGTTCGAAAACAAACAGCTCCTTCAACAGGCCATTGACAGCCATAAATTGTCTTTTCCCTTTGTATGGAAGGCCGCCCTGATGGGCTACGACGGGCAAGGGGTGAGCATCATCCGCTCGCGAGCAGACATGGATCGCCTTTCGGACGGGGAATGCATTGCCGAGAAATTGGTGCCCTTTACCCACGAACTGGCGGTTACTGTCGCCCGCAATCCTTCGGGCGAAACAGTCACCTATCCCGTGGTTGAAATGGAATTCCACCCCGAAGCCAATCAGGTGGAATATGTACTTTGTCCCGCGCGCATTGCCGAAGACATCAAAGAAAAAGCCATGGCTGTTGCCTTGCAAGTGTCCGAAGCTCTCGATCATGTTGGCCTGCTGGCCGTTGAACTATTTTTGACCGAAGCCGGTGAAATTTTGGTCAACGAAGTTGCCCCAAGACCGCACAACAGTGGCCACCACACCATCGAAACGGCACATACCGATCAATTTGAACAACACATCCGCGCCATCCTCAATCTGCCGCTTGGCAGTACCCGCCCCGTCATTGCTGGGGTAATGGTCAACCTTGTTGGCGCAGAAGGACACACCGGACAGGTGCACTACGAAAACATAGCACGAGCGCTTGAAGTCGAAGGGGTGACCCCGCACATTTACGGCAAAAAAGAAACGCGCCCGTTCCGAAAAATGGGGCATGTCACCATCGTCGATGCCGACCTAAGCCGTGCCCGCGAAAAAGCCGCGCAAGTAAAACAACTCATCAACGTAATCTCAACATAATGGCAGAAGTAGGAATCATTATGGGAAGCACTTCAGACCTTCCCGTCATGCAAGCAGCAATAGACGTGCTTAACGAATTGAACATCGCCCACGAGGTGGACGTGGTCTCCGCACACCGCACCCCAGAAAAGATGATGGACTATGGCAAGAACGCACACGGCCGGGGCATCAAGGTCATTATCGCAGGAGCAGGAGGCGCGGCGCATCTCCCTGGGATGGTGGCCTCAATCAGTCCACTCCCTGTCATTGGTGTGCCGGTCAAATCGAGCAACTCTATCGATGGTTGGGACTCAGTCTTGTCGATCTTGCAAATGCCTGGGGGCGTCCCTGTGGCAACCGTGGCCTTGAATGGCGCCAAAAATGCAGGTATCCTTGCTGCGCAGATCATTGGAAGTGCCAACAAAGAAGTCTTGCAACGGATCGAAGACTACAAAGAAGCGTTAAAAACCAAAGTCCTTGACGCATCGAAGAATTTAAACGCCTAAGAAACACCATGGTGAACAACCCCCTTCTCCCCCCCTACGACACGCCTTTTTCGACCCTCCCTTTCGACCAAATAGAAACCGAACACTTTCTTCCCGCCATCGAAGCGCTTGCAAAACAAACGCGAGAAGAGGTCGATGCCATTGGCAAAAACACCGCCCCGGCCAATTTTGAAAACACCCTCGAAGCACTCGAAAAAAGCGGAGAACATCTGGGCATTGTCTCAGGCGCATTGTTCAATTTAAACAGTGCTGAAACCAGCCCTCAGCTGCAGGAAGTTACCCAAAAAGCAGCTCCCCTGCTTACTGCATTGCAGAACGATATCCGCCTCAATCCCGATTTGTTTGCGCGGATTCAATCGGTTGTTGAACAGCCACAAGACGGTTTAAACCCCGAACAACAAACCCTGCTCCAAAAAGAATACAAAGCTTTTGTGCGCAATGGTGCGCTTCTAAACGACAGTCAAAAAGAACAACTGCGGGACATCGATCAACAGTTGGCCCAACTGAGCTTACAATTTGGCGAACATGTTTTGGAAGACACCAATGCTTTTTCACTGCTGTTGACCAAAAAAGAAGAAGTGGCTGGATTGCCAGAAAGCGCCTTGACCATGGCAAAACAACGGGCAGAAGCAGACGGCGAAAAGGGGTGGAAATTCACCTTGGATTACCCCAGCTATGTTCCTTTCATGACCTATGCAGACCATAGAGGGTTGCGAAAAAAAATGAGTTTGGCCTTTGGTCAAAGAGGTTTCCAAGACAATGCAAACAACAACGAATCCATTGTCCTCGAGATCGTGCGGCTTCGCCACGAACGCGCACAACTTCTGGGGTATGCCTCGCACGCAGCCTTTGTTTTGGAAGAGCGCATGGCCAAAGACGAATCAACGGTTCAAACTTTTTTAAACGATTTGGCCCAAAAAGCTATGCCCAAAGCCCAACAGGAGTGGGAGGAAATGGAGGCCTATGGAAAAAAATACATCGATGGGGACAGCCTTCAGAAATGGGACACCGCCTACCTTGCCGAAAAAATCAAACAAGAACGCTTCGCTTTCGATGAAGAAGCGTTAAAACCCTATTTCGCCTTACCACAGGTCATTGAAGGGCTTTTTGAAGTCGTCCATCGATTGTTTGGTTTACGCTTCATTGCGCGCAACGACATCGCTGTGTATCACCCCGATGTGGTGGCCTACGAGGTGCAGAAAGAAGGAAACTTTTATGCGGTTTTGTATACCGATTTTCATCCGCGAAAAGGGAAACGCAACGGGGCATGGATGACCTCCTACCGCGCCCAAGATGCATCCACCCGCCCGCATGTTTCTATTGTTTGCAACTTTTCGCCGCCCACCCAAGACCAGCCGGCTTTGCTGACCTTTAACGAAGTGACGACCCTGTTCCACGAATTTGGTCATGCCCTGCACGGAATGCTCGCCAATACACACTATGCTGCTCTGAGCGGAACAAGTGTTTCTTGGGATTTTGTAGAACTTCCCAGTCAGTTGCTGGAAAACTGGTGTTATGAGCCAGAGGCGCTGCAACTCTTTGCGCACCATTACGAAACCGGCGAAGCGCTACCGTCTCATTTTATTGAAAAAATAAAACGCTTGGGCCAGTTTCAACAAGGCCTTCAAACCTTGCGGCAAATCAGTTTTGGGGTACTCGACCTCTCATGGCACAACAGCGAAAGCCACAGCATTACTGCCGTAAAAAATCATGAAATTGAGGTGATTAAGGCGTTTCAATTCACAGACGACCAGGCGGAAAATTGCATGAGCACCTCCTTCTCGCATATTTTTCAAGGAGGGTATGCCGCCGGCTATTACAGCTACAAATGGGCGGAAGTATTGGACGCCGATGCTTTCGAGCTCTTTAAAGAAAAAGGGGTATTCGACACCGTAACAGCCAACGATTTGGTAACGCATGTGTTGTCCAAAGGCGGAACGGAAGATCCAATGACCCTCTACCAACGCTTTCGCGGCAAGGCCCCACAGCCCGATGCACTGTTGAAACGTTCGGGATTGATGATCACCCCTTAATCTTTTGCGGCTTCCCAAGAGGAATAACCGCCTTCCAATTCGTAGATTTTTGAAAAACCAAGGGTTTTCATGATCACGGCCGCACGGGCGCTTCGCCCGCCTTTTTGGCAGTAAATCATTACGGGTTGGTCTTTGTCCAGTTGCAAAATATCGACCCCAAAGGCCAGGGAGGTCACCGAAATATTCTTGGCTCCGGGCAATGCGCCCCGGGCAAACTCTTCTTCGGTGCGCACATCCACAAGGGTGTAGCCCTCCTTCATGGTCGCGTCAAAAGCCTCTACCCCCAACAGGGTGCTGAAGGTTTGCACAATAAAATAGGTCGATAAAAATATAGTCTTGCTCATGCGTCGAAAATAATCAAAATCAAGAGGCCCACCAAAGGCACTGCCTCCACCCAAAAAAGCGTGAACAAGGGTGACCGATTGGGCTGGCTCCGCCATAGAAAAAGAGCGTAGAGGAAAGACATCAGTAGTTCGGGGTAGACGGGCAGCGCGGCAGAAAAGAGAAGCCACAACTGTAAGCACACGGCCAAGCCTACGACCCAACACCCTATTTTTTTGGTGGCCAAAACACCAAAACGCTGGGGCAAGGTGCCCAATTGCGCCTCATCGTGATGCAGATCGGCGATCTCGAAAGGAAGCACCGCAACAAAAACCAGCAGTAACCTTTGCACAAAGTAGAGCACACCTTCCACGGAAGAGAACATGCTTACTCCCAAAGGGAAAACAACGGTTAACAGCCCCCAACACAGGGCGACAATCAAAACTTTTAGCGGCGGTTGATAACGCCAACTTTTTGAAGCAAAAGGCAAAGGAATACAATAGAGGACGGTCAAAAAAAAGGCAACAACAACGGCTCCCATCCGAAAAAAATCCAACATCAAGAACAGAAAAATTGCTGCAGCGAAGTGCAATCCAATCACCCCTTTTCTCCTCAAGGTGAGTGACCGATTAAACGGAAAAAGCTTGACCCCGGTATAGGCCATAAAGGCGAGAAAATACGGCAACAAAACCGTCTCCTTCTTCATGGGCATATCCCACAAGATGAAGCTTAATCCGGTATAAGATAACACCATCAGTGCCACGTGATAACTGTGGTGAATGTAGGCGTTAAAAAAAAGTTTAATCCGGTTCATGCGCAAATCTAGCCAAACTGTTTATAAGTTTTTGGCGGAGGTTAAAAACTTCACATTTTTTCCCAAAAAAAAGGCAATCATCAACGAACTATTCCACGTATTTTTGAAAAAAAATAGACTATGTTTTTGCGCAGACATTTAGGACCGAACGAAGGAGAAGTCAAAGACATGCTATCGGCCATTGGGGTTGAGCATCTTGATGCATTGATTGAAGAAACTATTCCTGAAAACATTCGTCTTCCAGAGGCCTTGGCCCTGCCTGAAGGGATCAGCGAACACGCCTTCCAAAGGAAAATTAATGCCTTGGGCGAGAAGAATAAAATCTATTCCTCCTATATCGGGCTTGGCTATCATGCCGCGGTGGTTCCGGCAGTGATTCAACGCAATATTTTGGAAAACCCAGGCTGGTACACGGCCTATACTCCTTACCAAGCAGAAATTGCACAAGGCAGACTCGAAGCCCTTTTCAACTTTCAAACCATGGTTGTTGATTTGACCGGAATGGAATTGGCCAATGCTTCCCTACTCGATGAGAGTACAGCCGCCGCTGAAGCAATGTCCTTGCTGTTTGCGGTGCGAAATCGCGCGCAAAAGAAAAACAATGCCCTGCGATTTTTTGTCAGCAATCACGTTCTTCCACAGACGCTTTCCCTCTTGGAAACACGATCAAACCCGCTAGGAATTGAGTTGGTAGTGGGAGATGAAGACACGGTCGAATTTGATGAAACCTTTTTTGGTGCGCTCTATCAATATCCCGGAAAGCATGGGAACATTGAACCACTAGAAGGGCGACTTCAAAAAGCGCAAGCCCTGGAGATAAAAACAGTCGTTGCGGCGGACTTGCTGTCGCTCACACTGCTAGAAGCCCCGGGAAAATACGGAGCGGATGTCGTTGTTGGCACCACCCAGCGCTTTGGCATTCCACTGGGGTATGGCGGCCCTCACGCGGCTTATTTTGCCACCAAAGAGGCCTACAAACGCTATATCCCCGGGCGAATCATTGGGCAGACCCGCGACTTGGACGGCCAACCCGCCCTGCGGATGGCCTTGCAAACCCGAGAACAGCACATCAAACGCGACCGAGCGACCTCTAACATTTGTACCGCGCAAGTCCTACTGGCAGTTATGGCCGGAATGTATGGCGTATTTCATGGCCCTGAAGGACTGCGGGCCATCGCCAAAAAAATTCATCGCCAAGCGTGTTTACTGAATGAGGCCCTTGAAAAAATGGGGATCGAACAAAGCAATGGGTTCTTTTTTGACACCTTACACCTCAAGGTAGAAGCCAAAAAACTGGAGCAAATTGCCCTTGAACACAAGGTCAACTTTTATTATCCTGATGCGAATCAGGCCTGTGTTTCGCTCAATGAGACCACCACGGCCGAAGACATGGAGACCTTGCTGGCCATTTTTGAACAATATACTGGTCAATCGATAGAACGAACGCAGGAAACCACCGCTCGGCTACCCGAATTTGCGCAACGGAAGTCAGACTTCATGACTCACCCAGTGTTTGAGCGTTACCGTTCGGAAACTGCTTTAATGCGCTATATCAAACAATTGGAACGAAAAGATCTGGCGCTGAACCATTCGATGATTTCATTGGGTTCGTGCACCATGAAACTGAATGCGGCTAGCGAGATGCTGCCCTTGAGCAATCCACAGTGGAACAATCTTCATCCCTTTGTTCCGCTTGATCAGGCCGAAGGGTATACCCAACTGTTGCAGGAACTCACCCAACAACTCAACATGGTCACAGGCTTCGCCGCCACCTCCTTACAACCCAATTCTGGTGCTCAAGGGGAATATGCGGGCTTGATGGTCATCCGTGCCTATCACGCTGCCAATGGCGACCATCACCGCAATATTTGCTTGATCCCGGCTTCTGCCCACGGAACAAACCCGGCCTCTGCCGTCATGGCAGGAATGCAAGTGGTAGTGACCAAAACCGATGAGCGAGGAAACATTGACTGGGAGGACCTGCAAGCAAAAGCAAGTGAACACGCCGACAAGCTCGCTGCTTTGATGATCACCTACCCCTCTACCCACGGGGTGTTTGAGAGTAACATCAAAAAAATTACAGGCTTGATTCACCAACACGGCGGTCAAGTGTATATGGATGGCGCCAACATGAATGCACAGGTGGGCTTGACCAGTCCTGCAGCCATTGGTGCAGATGTTTGTCACCTGAACTTGCATAAAACGTTTGCCATTCCTCACGGGGGTGGTGGGCCCGGTGTTGGCCCTATTTGCGTTGCCGAACATTTGGCTCCCTTTCTTCCGGGAAACCCCGTCATTTCGACCGGTGGGAAAAAGGCCATCACTGCTATCGCAGGTGCGCCATGGGGTTCTGCGCTGGCCTGCATTATCTCCTATGCGTATATCGAAATGCTTGGAGGCACTGGACTGAAAAAGGCCACAGAAATCGCGATCCTCAATGCCAATTATATCAAGCAACGACTGGAAGGAGTATACCCCATCCTGTATACAGGAGATCAAGGTCGTTCTGCGCATGAGTTGATTATCGATTTGCGACCATTTAAAAACAACAACATTGAAGTGGTCGACGTAGCCAAAAGATTGATGGATTACGGATTTCATGCCCCAACGGTATCTTTTCCAGTGGCAGGGACCATGATGATCGAACCCACCGAAAGTGAAAACAAGCGGGAAATCGATCGTTTTTGTGATGCAATGATTTCTATCGCTACTGAAATTCTAGCCACTGAAAAGCATGATGAAAACAGCATGCTCAAGAATGCTCCCCACACCCTTGCTTTAGCAACAGCGGACGAATGGCCTTTTCAATATTCTCGAAAGAAAGCACTTTACCCCCTTGAGTTTGTTCAAGAAAACAAGTTTTGGCCTTCCGTTCGTCGCGTTGACGAAGCCTTTGGCGATCGTAATTTAATTTGTAGCTGCACCCCAATATCAGCCTATAATGAGGTTTGATTATCAATATTTTAAATAATATTCCGATGATTAAAGCCAAAAAATATATCCCCGTAGAAATCGGCCAAAATTTCTATGGCCAGACAATCAACCTTTGAGCATCGTCTATTTTTGAGGTGAAATCGATTGAAGCATGCAGATCTATCTTTCCGGTGTCGGTAGTGCAGTTCCCACTGTAATCAAAAAAAATGAAGACTTTTTGGACAGTAATTTCCTCGATGCTGAAGGCAATGCATTTCCATCGCCCAACGCTGAAATTATCGAAAAGTTCAGTGCCATTACAGGCATTGAGGAGCGACGCTATGCACAGGAAGACGAAAACTCTTCAGACTTGGCCGCACAAGCGGCACAGAAAGCCATTCTTGATGCTCATTTGGACAAGGAAACGCTGGACTACATTATTGTTGCACATAATTTTGGTGACACTCCACTAGGGCAGCATCAATCATCGCCGCTTCCCAGCGTGGCCTCAAAAGTAAAAACCTTGTTGGGCATTGTCAACCCCAATTGTGTTGCCTACGACATGCTCTTTGGTTGTCCTGGCTGGATCGAGGGAGTTATTCAGGCTCAAGCATTCATCAAAGCAGGAATGGCCAAAAAATGCTTGGTCATTGGCACCGAAACATTGTCACGAGTGGTTGACCCAACCGATCGGGATTCAATGATTTTTGCCGATGGAGCGGGTGCCTGTATTGTTGAAGAAAGTCACACCAATAGTAACATCTTGTCCCACAAAACGGTGACCTATACCGCCAACAACGAAATTGACTTGCTTTACTTTGGAAAAGGGTATGCCACTGAGGACCCGCTCCAATACATCAAAATGAAAGGCCGGAAAGTCTATGAATTTGCACTTTCCCATGTTCCTTTGGCAATGAAAGAATGTCTTGACATGGCCAAAGTAGACATTACCGACTTAAAAAAAATCTTTATCCATCAAGCCAACATGAAGATGGACGAAGCTATTGTCAAGCGCTTTTATCGACTTTACAAACAAAAAGTCCCGGCGGACATTCTTCCCATGAATATTCAACAACACGGAAACAGTTCCGTGGCAACAGTTCCAACACTTTATGATCAAGTGCTTCGCGATGCGTTGAATGGACACCAAGTGACCTCTGGAGATGTTGTTTTGTTTGCCAGTGTTGGTGCAGGGATGAACATTAATGCCATTGCTTATCGGGTATAACCCCTGCATTGATTTTTTAAAAAAGCACCCGAGCAAAACCTAGAATTGATTAATTTTAGGCATGATAAAATTGCTAGGCCACATTGGGCGTTACTTCCTCATGCTTTATCGCACTTTTGGAAAATTCACCAAATACAATGTATTGAAAAAGCTGATTGTCCGAGAGATCGACGACCTGATCATTGGCTCATTGGGTATTGTGGCGTTCATTTCTTTTTTTGTTGGCGGGGTGGTTGCCATTCAAACCGCAATAAACTCTGACAACCCCTTGTTGCCCAAGTATCTCGTTGGGTTTGCCACGCGACAATCCATTATCTTGGAGTTTGCGCCATCTTTCATTTCGGTGATTATGGCTGGGAAAGTTGGCTCATTCATTACTTCTTCCATAGGCACCATGCGGGTAACCGAGCAAATAGACGCACTGGAGGTCATGGGTGTCAACACCTACAACTATCTTATTTTCCCTAAGATTGCGGCCATGACCCTTTACCCATTCATTATTGTTATTTCGATGTTTCTTGGCATTTTTGGAGGATACGTGGCGTGTATTTCAGGCGGTTTCTCTGCCCATGCCGATTTTGTCGAAGGACTTCAGTTGGAATTCAACCCGTTTCATGTGACATATGCGTTCATCAAAACATTTCTTTTTGCCATGTTGCTGGCGACCATTCCTGCCTATCACGGATATTACATGAAAGGAGGAGCCCTGGGCGTGGGAAAAGCCAGCACCACTTCATTTGTATGGACCAGTGTTGCCATCATTATTATGAATTCCTTTGTCACCAACCTATTGCTTACCTAAATGATTGAAGTCAAAGAATTGTGTAAATCGTTTGGTGACACCCCTGTGCTCAAAGGCATCAATACTACCTTTGATCAAGGGAAGACCAACTTGATTATAGGGCAAAGCGGCTCGGGAAAGACTGTTTTTCTCAAATGTATCCTGGGGCTTCATCAGCTCAGCTCTGGAGAAATCATTTACAACAATGTTCCCTTAACGACCATGGATGATGATGCCCGCAGCCTCTTGCGCCAAGATATGGGGATGGTGTTTCAGGGCAGTGCACTGTTCGACTCCATGACGGTCGAAGAAAATGTCATGTTCCCCATGCAGATGTTTACCAATGCGCCGAAAGAAGAAATCCGCGAACGAGCCAACAGCGCCATTGAGCGGGTAAACTTGGTGAATGCCAATACCAAACTCCCCGCTGAAATATCGGGAGGAATGAAAAAGCGCGTGGCCATTGCGCGGGCCATTGTTATGAACCCCAAATACTTATTTTGCGATGAACCCAACTCTGGCTTGGACCCAAAAACAGCGATCCTAATCGATAACCTCATCCAAGAAATTACCCAAGAATATCAAATCACCACCATCATCAATACACACGACATGAATTCTGTCATGGAGATTGGTGAAAAAATTGTGTTCTTAAAAGACGGCCAAAAAGCATGGGAAGGAACCAATAAAGAAGTTTTTAAAACCGACAATCAGGCGGTGACCGATTTCGTTTATTCCTCAGCGCTGTTTAAAAAAGTACGTAAAGTGTATATTGAAGAAGACCAAAAGGCTTAATCCTTTTCCTTCTTCGTGTTCTCAATCATCTGTTGAAGCTGTTTGACAGACTGATCCGCTTTTTTAGGCAGTATCATCACTTGATCATCGGTAAGTACAACGATCAAATCATCGACATCCTTTACAATCACCTTTTGTTGTGCTGAAGAATAAATCAAATTGCCCTTTGCATTGTCTGCCAGCACATCTGTGTTGATCGAAACATTGGCCAAAGGACTGTCGCCCAACTGTTGATGCAAAGCGCTCCAAGACCCCAGGTCGTTCCATGAAAAACGTGCACGCAACACGGCGACATTATCGGCCTTCTCCAAAATAGCATAGTCAATAGAAATGTCTTCCGCCTTGGGATAGTTCTCCCGAAGAAAAGCGGATTCTTTGGGAGTGTTTAACACATCCAGCTCTTTTGTCATCAGTGCAAACATCTTGGGAGAGAACCGCTCAAAAGCATCGATTAAGGTGTCTACACTCCAAACAAAAATACCGGCATTCCAGCAATAGTTTCCCTCTTCAAGAAAAGAAGTTGCTTTTGCCACGGAGGGTTTTTCTTCAAAGCGTAGGACCGAGGAAATCGGTGCTTTTTTATCGGCTGCGGCGATATATCCGTAGCCAGTATGAGGGGAGTTTGGCTGAATGCCAAAAGTGATCAATTCTTTTGAGACTGCGCTGTGGGCAAAGGCCTGTGTTACGTCATCCTGAAAATGTTGCCGATCATCGATAAAATGATCGCTCGGAAGAACCAACAGTTGGGCGTTGGGATCAATTTTTTGAATTTTCAATGCGGCTAAAAGCAAGCAAGGTGCTGTATTTCGCCGGGCAGGTTCGGCAATGATTTGTTGCGGGGGAACCGCAGGCAACTGCGCAAGCACTTGCGATTGATAGGCATCATTGGTCAATACCCAAATATTTTCGTCAGGAATCAATCCTGACAAACGATCATAGGTTTGTTGCAACAAGGAAGCACCTTCCCCGGTCAAATCTTGAAATTGCTTTGGATGCTTCGCGGTACTGATGGGCCAAAAACGACTGCCAATGCCCCCGGCCATGATTAGCGCATAATGATGGGTCTTTGTGTTCATAGGGAAACAACTTCTACAAGCGGTTGAATAAGATACAGCTTTCCCGTGGACAATTCCCGACAAGTGAATCGTTTTCTTCGCTGGGGTCCTTTCTCGAAGCGTCTTCCATTGTCCAAGGCAAAGCATTCTCCTTCTTCCACATTCATAAGAGGGATTTTATTTGTCGGCGGATCATATGCGCGCAAGGCTTGCGCCAAGTGAATATCGGTGTCGCTACTTGCTTTGGGACGCTGCATGTGTTGGGCATACACCGCATCGAGCGGCGATGGAAATACGGCTGCTTCTAAAAAAGAAGCAACAACTTCTCGATAGGCTACTTGCCATTGCTCGCCATGTGGGCGAATGGAATAACCGTGCTTTTGAAAGGCAATATGATGGGCCATTTCGTGCAAGAATGTGATCAAAAATCGATACCCATTGGGGTGTTCATTTAACGTGATTTGAACGCGCCCATTGGGCAACCTGCGAAAGTCGCCATGCTTGGTTTTCCTTTTTTTTACAATGCGCACCTCAATGGGGTGGTGTTGCAACAGTTCTTCAACCATGTGAATCGAAGATGAAGGGAGATAAAGAGCGAGTGCAGGATCCAACATCAAGGTGTGCTAGAGGATACTTGTAAGGTTTTCCCATTGTAGTACTGATGCCCGGTGAGTGCGAAATGAAGCAAATAAGTGGCAAACTCTTCGGCATCTACCGGAGCCTTGAATCCCGGAAATGCATCAGCGAGCATTTGGGTTTGTACTGCTCCAAGGGCCAGTGCATTGAACCTTGGACCTGTTTCTTTGAATTCTTCCGCCCAAAGCTCTGTCAAAGTGATCACCGCGCCTTTGCTACTGCTGTAAATCGAAAGACCGGGAAACTTTGCACTACCTTGAACACCACCCATGCTGCTAATATTCACTACATGACCTTGTGGGGAAATCTGTGGAAGTAACTGACGGGTTAACTCCGCCAATCCAAACACATTGACTTTATAGATGTGCTCGAACAAATCAAAACTAGAATCATGCACAGGGGTGTTGGTCAACAAACCCGCATTGTTAATCAAGGCATCTATCGTCACTTTTTCGAGTTGAAGAACAACGTCCTTAATACTGGATTGCTGTGCGAGATCAACCGAATAGGCATCGAGATTTTCTATTCCTTGGAGGGCGGAAACATTCCGGGAAAGCGCTATAACGTGGTGCCCTTTTTTTGCCGCAAGTAATGCCGTCGCGCGACCAATGCCCTTTCCCGCGCCCGTGATGAGAATCGTTTTCATGGTGTTTTAAATTTAAAGGTAACCATTGTTTTTGCTTTATTGGGAATAAATAAAGAGAATATTGGATTTGTAG
>WTJN01000094.1:0-6258 GCA_011526265.1 Candidatus Arcticimaribacter sp.
ACCATCACCGTACCGCCGCAAACCCAGGTTGCGCCACAGCACCAAATCGTAGAGTCGGACTGGAGTTCGGCGTCCTATTGGTTCAGTATAGCAGCACTATCTCAAACGGCCGAAATTCGACTCAATAGTTACTACAATAAAAGCTTACAAGGAGACGCGGTATTGATGAAAATTTTCCGCCAACTGGGAGTGGAAAGCAGCATTGAGGGGCACCAATTGATATTGAAAAAAATCTCTGATTTTCAGTTGCCCAGCACCCTAACACTCGATTTGATCGAGGCGCCCGATATCGCTCAGACCATAGCCGTTGCCTGCTATGGCCTTGGGGTGGAGTGTCGTCTTCACGGCTTGCATACACTCAAAATTAAAGAAACCGATCGTTTGATTGCCTTGGAAAACGAGCTGGGCAAGTTGGGAGCCACCATTGAAGTCGATGAAAATAGTTTGTGGTTGTCTCCAAAGCAAAATTTTCAAGCCAACCAAAGCATCGATACCTACAACGATCACCGCATGGCCATGGCTTTTGCGCCTTTGGCCTTGCGAATTCCCTTGACAATCAATGATGCAGAAGTCGTGTCAAAGTCCTATCCTGGCTTTTGGGAGGACTTGCAAAAATCTGATTTTCAAGTTCTTGAAAAATAGTTTGCCGAAACTCATTCAATAACTTGACAACCCCTGTTTTCAGCATGTATATTTGCGCCAAAAAAAGAACTATACTTCGATCCATACATTTATGAAACTATCTGATTTTAATTTTGAACTGCCCAACGATTTGTTGGCCGAGTACCCTGCCGAAAACCGCGACGAATCTCGCCTCATGGTACTGAATCGTGAGAACAGAACCATCGAGCATCATCAGTTTAAAGACATCATCAATTTTTTTGACGAAGGGGACGTGATGGTCCTTAACAACACCAAGGTTTTTCCGGCACGTCTATTCGGAAATAAAGAAAAAACAGGGGCGCGTATCGAGGTATTTTTATTGCGAGAACTCAACCAAGAGCAACGCCTATGGGATGTGTTGGTTGATCCCGCCCGAAAGATTCGCATTGGAAACAAACTTTATTTTGGAGAAGATGAAAGTCTTGTTGCAGAGGTCATTGACAATACGACTTCGCGTGGACGCACCTTGCGTTTTCTCTTCGATGGATCGTATGAAGAGTTTCGAATGAAGCTCAAAGAACTGGGTGAAACCCCACTCCCAAAATATATCAAACGTGAGCCGGTTCCTGAGGACAAAACACGCTATCAAACCATTTATGCTAAAAACGAAGGGGCAGTGGCTGCACCAACGGCAGGCCTACATTTCTCCAAACACTTGCTCAAGCGTTTAGAAATTAAAGGGGTTGATTTGGCCGAGTTAACGCTTCATGTTGGGTTAGGAACCTTCAATCCGGTTGAGGTGGAAGACCTCTCCAAGCACAAGATGGACTCTGAAGAATTGATCATCGATCAAAATGCAGTGGATATTGTTAACGCCGCCAAAGCCAACAAAAAAAGAGTATGTGCCATTGGTACTACGGTAATGCGTGGACTCGAAAGCTCCGTGTCCTCTGTGAATACCCTAAACACTTATCGCGGATGGACACACAAATTCATTTTCCCTCCGTATGATTTTGCGATTGCCAATGCGATGGTGACTAATTTTCATACGCCAAAATCCACCTTGTTGATGATGGTTTCTGCTTTTGCTGATCCTGATTTTATCAAAGAAGCTTACGATGTTGCTGTGAAAGAAAAATATAACTTTTATTCATACGGCGACGCAATGTTGATTTTATAATTGACAATATGTCGGTCTCGAAAAAGGATATTCGCGCCTACTCACTCGAAGAGCTACAAGCTTTTTTTGTGGAGCAAGGCGATCGTCCTTTTCGTGCAAAGCAGGTGTATCAATGGTTGTGGAGTAAGGGGGTGCATGATTTTGACGGGATGACAAACCTCTCAAAATCAACTCGAAAACTCTTGGACGATCATTTCACCATCAATCACATTGCTGTAGATCAACAGCAGCGCAGTGAAGACGGAACCATAAAAAATGCCATTCGATTGTTTGACGGACGAGTCGTGGAATCTGTCTTGATTCCTGTTGCTGATCGCACCACGGCCTGTGTTTCATCGCAAGTGGGATGTAGTTTGGATTGCGCTTTTTGTGCAACCGCTCGGCTGGATCGGATGCGGAATTTGCAGCCGGATGAGATTTTTGACCAAGTGGTTGCCATCGACCAGCAGAGTAAAGCCTATTTTGATCGGCCCTTGTCGAATATTGTTTTCATGGGCATGGGCGAGCCTTTGATGAATTATAACAATGTGCTCAAGGCCATCGAAAAGATCACCGATGCTTCGGGTCTTGGGATGTCGCCCAAAAGAATAACCTTATCTACCTCTGGATTGCCCAAACTCATACGTAAAATGGCGGATGATCAGGTGCAGTTTCACCTCGCCGTATCGTTGCATTCGGCGCTTCAATCTACCCGAGAAAGCATCATGCCGTTTGCGCAAAAGTTTCCCTTGACCGATTTGTTGTCGGCGCTTCAGCATTGGTATGTGCAAACAAAACGGCAAGTCACTTTTGAATATGTTGTGTGGAAAGGGATCAATGATGATCAGCAGCACATCAAGGCTTTGGTTGATTTCTGTCTGCGTGTCCCTTCTAAAGTCAATTTGATTGAGTACAATGCCATCGGTGATGATGCATTTGTGCAAGCTGCACCCGAGGCCATTGAGGCCTACTTGAGTGCCTTAAAAAAAGCGCGTATAACAGCGACAATTCGTCGTTCTCGTGGAAAGGATATTGATGCGGCCTGCGGTCAATTGGCCAATAAAAAAAGCGGAATCCCTGTTTGAAAGTGTATATTTGAGGGATGAAAGTGGTGGCCCAAATTAAAGAACCGATCTATGAAGAGATGGAGCTGTTTGAAGAGAAGTTCTCAGCAACCATGTCTTCCAAAGTTGCTTTGCTCAACCGCATCACTCACTTTATCGTCAACCGAAAGGGGAAACAAATGCGTCCGATGTTTGTTTTTCTCACTGCCAAAATGCTCAACAGAGGGAAGGTCAACGAAAGAACTTACCGGGGTGCTGCAGTTATTGAGCTCATTCATACCGCTTCACTCGTACACGATGACGTCGTCGATGATTCAAACATGCGGCGCGGATTTTTCTCCGTTAACGCTTTGTGGAAAAACAAAATTGCCGTTTTGGTGGGAGATTTCATGCTGTCCAAAGGCATGTTGGTCTGCATCGAAAATGACGATTTTGATTTGCTTAAAATCATCTCTGTTGCCGTTCGTGAGATCAGCGAAGGAGAATTGTTGCAAATCGAAAAAGCGCGAAAACTCGACATCACCGAAGCTGTTTATTTCAATATCATTCGGCAAAAGACCGCTACTTTGGTAGCCGCTTGTTGTGCCATGGGCGCACAAACTGTTAACAACGATCCCGCCATTGTGGAGCGCCTGCGCCTTTTTGGCGAGTACATTGGTATGGCTTTTCAGATCAAAGATGACCTGTTTGATTATGGTGACACCGCCATAGGAAAACCGACCGGCATTGATATTAAAGAACAAAAAATGACCCTCCCATTGATTCATGCCTTGAATGTCGTTTCAAAGAAAGAGAAAGACTGGCTGATTCGATCGGTAAAAAAGCACAATCGCGACAAGGAAAGGGTGAAGGCAGTCATTGCCAAAGTGAAAGCCGCAGGCGGGCTAGAATATGCCGAAGCGAAAATGGAAGAGTATCAAAAAAAGGCGCTTGAACTGTTGCATGAATTTCCCAAAGATAAATATCGCGATGCCCTTGAGCTGATGGTTAACTACGTGATATCAAGAAAACTATAACCCTCTTTTTTTGTACATTTATCTCACTTAATCTTTCAATGCTGTGATAGCAAAATCAACCATCGATCAAGTCTATGAAACCGCTCGTGTGGAAGAAGTGATTGGTGATTTTGTGCAACTCAAAAAATCGGGTACCAACTTCAAAGGGTTAAGTCCTTTTTCGCAAGAGCGCACCCCGAGTTTCATGGTTTCTCCTGTCAAACAAATCTGGAAAGATTTTAGTAGTGGCAAAGGCGGCAACGTTGTAGCTTTCCTCATGGAGCACGAACGTTTTACCTATCCCGAAGCCATTAAATATTTGGCCAAAAAGTATGCCATTGAGATTGAGGAAACCGAACAGTCTGACGAACAAAAAGCCTTGCGCGATGCGCGTGAAAGCATGCACTTGGTGGCGGAGTATGCGTGTACTTATTTTCAAAAAAATCTACTTGAAACCGAAACGGGTAAAGCCATTGGGGGGACCTACTTCAAAGAGCGGGGGTTTACGGCCGAGACCATTAAGACCTTTGATCTGGGCTATGCCTTGGCCGAAAAAGATGCGTTTTCCCGCACCGCCATCAAGCAAGGATATGCATTAGAATATCTTGAAAAGACAGGCCTCACGATCGTCAATGAGGATCGAAATATCGATCGTTTTCGCGGTCGGGTGATGTTCCCAATAAAAAGCATGGCAGGCCGTGTTTTGGGATTTGGTGGACGGATTTTGGGCGAAAATAAAAAAGTTGCCAAGTACCTGAACTCACCAGAAAGCGATATTTATCACAAAAGCAAAGTCCTCTACGGATTGTATGAAGCCAAGCAGTCGATTGCCAAGGCCGACTGTTGTTATTTGGTTGAAGGGTATACCGATGTCATTCAGCTGCACCAGCGCGGGATTACCAATGTGGTCTCTTCTTCCGGGACAGCGCTGACCGAGGGGCAGATCCGTTTGATTCAACGCCTCACTCAAAATATTGTCTTGCTCTTTGACGGGGATGCCGCTGGGCAGCGCGCTGCACTTCGCGGGGTTGATATGATTCTCTCACAGGGAATGAACGTAAAGGTCTGCACCTTTCCCGAAGGCGAGGATCCGGACAGTTTTGCCAAAGCACATTCTCTGGAGGTCGTCACCTCTTTTCTCAATGAAAACGCCTTGGACTTTCTTCAGTTCAAAGCCCAACTGTTGCTGCAAGACGCGGCGCAAGACCCCATCAAAAAGGCAGCCACCATCAAGGCCATGGTCGATAGTATTGCCTGCATTCCCGATGCGATCCAACGGGAGGTATACGTTCAAAGTTGTGCGGCGACAATGGAAGTTTCTGAAGAGGTTCTCTTTAGTGCCATTGCCCAAAAACTTGCCGTTAAAGGAGCAAAAAAGCAAACGCCCAAGGGGCAACAGCGCGGAGAGCACCTCAAGGTTGTCCCGGCGGAAGTTGCAACCCCTGCGGTGAATCAACTCTATGCGTTGGAAAAACAAATCATTAGTCAGTTAATGATCTATGGCCATCTCGAAGAACGATTTGTTGAAACAGTCATGACTTTCTCCGAAGAGCAAAATGCCATTGAAGAAAAAGAACAAGACGTCACGCTTCGGGTGCATGAAAAAATATTTTTAGATCTTCAACAAGATGAGGTCGAGTTGGCTCATCCGGATTTCAAGACACTCTATGGTCTTTTGATGTCTCATTTTCAACAGTCCAATCAGGTGTCTCTGGAGACCATTATTCCTGCCCTTTCGCCCGAGCTAAGCGCGCTGGTGAGTTCCATTGTCATGGACGACGAAAAATATGCACTGCACAAGTGGGACAAGAAAAATATTTTTGTCAAAGAAAAAAAGGATTCCGTAGGGCAAATGATTACAGAAACCATTCTGAGTTTGCGAAAGTATTTGGTCGACAAAAAAATCGAAGCCCTTCAAGAAGAAATTCAACAGGCTACTGCAACAGATCAAGGGCTGTTGGAGGATGTGATGAGTTATCACCAATTGCGGCAACTGGTGGCGACCCGCCTTAACAGGGTGTTATAATAAGTCGGTAGGGATTTTGCACACAGGGATGGGTTCCATCTTGTGTTTGTTTTGCTGATGAAAAGAACGGTAAATCCCCGTGACTTCTTTCTCTCTCTCGGAAAGGTTTTCCGCGGCTTTGTTGGCGTTGGTCATGGCCCATTCTAATTCGGCATAACTGGCCCCGAGCTGGTCTTCATCGGTGCGATCGTCACCCCAGAGGCCGTCGGTAGGAGGAGCTTGTTGGATCTCTTGATTGATGCCCAAATGTTTGGCCAGAGCGTAGACTTGGGTTTTCATTAAATCTGCAATGGGGCTCAGGTCAACACCACCATCACCGTATTTGGTGTAGAAACCTACGCCAAAATCTTCGACTTTATTGCCTGTGCCGGCCACCAAATAGCGATGCAATGCGGCGAAGTAATACAGACT
>WTJN01000094.1:6358-53053 GCA_011526265.1 Candidatus Arcticimaribacter sp.
TCAATGCCCCCTGAAACACCCACTACAAACCCTTGCATCCTTGCGTTCTCGGCATAGTCTTTTAACCAGTCAACGATATGGTTGCTTACTTTTTCCGGACTTTTCATCGCTACTTTTTTTTTGAGTGTATCTTTGTATAAAAATAGCAAACTTCTTCATGGCGATAAAACTTTCTCTTAAAGGGTTGAACCGAAAGCTTCCATTTTTGTCAATCTTGCTAATTTTTATTCTTTTTTTTGTGATTTATGCGTGTGCAGACACCAATTCCCGTGCCGCCGAGATCGAAAAAATTCCAGTGAATATTGATATTGATCGCTTTGATCAACGTTTTTTTAACGCCACGCCGGAAGAATTCTACACTCTAAAGACGCAATATCCTTATTTGTTCCCTACGCAATATGCTGACAGTATATGGCAAAAAAGACAACGCGATAGTTTGCAAGTCCTTTTGCAGGGAGAAATTGCAAAGGAGTTTCCCACACTCCAGCCCTTTGAGGAACAGTTAGAACCTTTGTTACAGCACATTCATTACTATTTTCCTCAAAGCAGTACCCAGCCAAAAGTAGTTGCCTTAACCAACAATGTAGATTATCAAAACAAAACGGTCTATACCGATTCGTTGATTTTGATCTCATTGGACACTTTCTTGGGTGCCCAGCACCCCATTTATGAAGGGATTCCTCAATACATTGTCCGCGACATGGACATTGCCTTTTTTGGGGCCCATTTGGCCAGTGAATTTGGCGAGGTTGTTACTCCTGCGCCGCAAGAACGTACGCTTTTGGCCCAGATGATTTATCATGGAAAAAAACTCTACCTCAAAGACCTGCTATTGCCCACATTGAGCGATGCGATAAAAATAAGTTATACCCCACAAGAAATTGATTGGGTCGAGGAGAACGAACGCTTCATTTGGCAATATTTTGTGGAAAACGAAATTTTGTATAAAACCCAATCCAGCTATGTGTTGCGATTTGTAGAACCAGCGCCATTTTCAAAATTTTACCTGGAAATCGATAATGAAAGCCCAGGCAAAATTGGGCAATGGTTGGGTTGGCAAATTGTGCGTGCATACATGCAGAAAAATCCCGAGACACCCCTTCAACAGCTCTTAAATCTGTCGGCAATCGAACTATTTCAAGGAGCGAATTACAAACCCAAAAGATGATGAAAAAAGACAATGACACCCACATCAAAATCGATGTGCAACTCGATGAGAATAAAATTCCCGAAAAAATTACTTGGTCTGCCCCAGACGGCGGCGTCAACAAAGCAGACGCTCAGGCGTTATTGATGTCTTTATGGGACGGCAAAAACCAAGAAACATTGCGCATGGATCTTTGGGTGAAAGAGATGCCTGTTGATCAAATGAATGTCTTCTTTCATCAGTCGTTGGTCACCATGGCGCAAACGTTTTACAGAGCCACTCAAAACGAAAAAATGACCGCCACCATGAACGACTTTTGTGACTACTTTGCGCAACACCTCAACATTGATCGCAGCGGTCGGTCATAGACCTTTCAGCGATAGATTGAGCTGTGCGATGTAGGTCAAGAGTTCCTCATTCCCCGTCTTTTTTAGCGAAGAAGTGATGAAGTGTGGAGGCACTTCTTCCCAGCTTGTCTCTTTCATGGTGTGCAGATAATGCTCAACACTTTTTTTAAGGGCCAAGGGTTTTAGCTTATCGGCTTTTGTAAACACAATGGCAAAGGGGATTTCGTGGAGCGACAACCATTCCATGAAATCTTGATCGATATTTTGTGGAGGGTGCCTTACGTCGATGAGTACAAATGCGGAAACCAGTTGCTTCCTTGCTTTAAAGTAGTGCGTGATGAGCTTTTGAAAAGCTTTTTTTGTGCTCTTCGAGGTTCTGGCATACCCATAGCCGGGCAAGTCTACCAGAAACCATTCTCGGTTGATTTTAAAATGATTGATCAGCTGGGTTTTCCCTGGCCTTCCCGATGTTTTAGCCAAGCTTTTCCGTTGACAGAGGCTGTTGATTAAAGAAGATTTTCCCACATTGGAACGCCCAATAAAAGCATATTCGGGGAGGGCTTGCTGGGGACACTTCTCCACGTCGGTGTTGCTGACAATGAATTCGGCATGAGCAATACGCATGGGGGAAATTATAGTTGGTTCTCGCTCAACCAGTGGTGTAGAATTCTGTTGAATTCATCGGGATGCTCCATCATGGGGGCGTGCCCACATTTTTCAATCCAGTAGAGGCTTGAAGCAGGTAAGAGTGCATTGAATTCGTCAGCGACGTCAGGCGGAGTAACACCGTCGTTTTTCCCCCAGATGAGGCAAACAAGATTTTTCATGCTTGGGAGATCGTTGGCCATGTTGTGTCGAATGGCACTTTTTGCGATCGCAAGCGTTTTGATCAGTTTGTTACGGTCGTTGACAGTTTCGTAGACTTCATCCACAATCTCTTTGGTCGCTACAGCAGGGTCATAAAAAACATCTTCACTCTTTTGTTTGATATAGTCGTAGTTCCCTCTTTTGGGATAGCTTTCGCCCATGCTGTTTTCATAGAGCCCGGAGCTGCCTGTCAAAATCAAACCTTTCACCATTTCAGGGTAGGTTTTGGTGAAGATCAAACCAATATGTCCACCTAAAGAATTGCCCAATAAAAGCACATTTTTTAGCCCTTTGAAATCAAGAAAAGCTTTCAAGTATTCAGCAAATGCCTTGACCGTTGTTTCTTTTAAAGGTAAATCATAGATGGGTAGCTCAGGAATAATCACCCGATATCCTTTGTTTGGGAAATAATTTTGGACGCCTTCAAAATTGCTCAGTCCTCCCATGAGTCCGTGCAAGATGACGAGTGGTTGTCCTTCACCTTTATCGAGATAAGTATAGTTAGATTCTTTGGTCAAGATGTCTTTCATGCCTGTTGGGCTCAAATCTTTAGCCGACAAATATAGGCATTAAAAACGACTATTTCTCCGATTATTTTAAGCCCTTGAATCTAAGCTTTTTGTAGGTGTCGTGGTAAAAGTTATCAACAAAGTGGTATTAAGTGGTAAAAAGTGGCTTTTTACATTTATATTTGAAAATACAAACCATACAAACTGTTTGCATGCAGCATTTTATTGGGACATATGAATGTAAAGCAGATGCCAAAGGGCGCATCATGATTCCGATGTCACTAAAAAAGCAAATGCATGAGGGCTTGAATGATGGTTTTGTGATCAAAAGGGCGGTGTTTAACGCTTGTCTGGAGCTTTATCCCATGAAACAATGGGAGGCGTTGATGGAAAAAGTGAATGCCCTGAATCGTTTCAACAAAAAAAACAATGACTTCATTCGGCGCTTCACTGCTGGGGTCCGACTGGTCGATATCGATGCTACTGGGCGTCTCTTGATTCCTAAAGATTTGATGTTGCATGCAGGTATCGAGCGACAAACCGTGATTTCTTCGGCTGTAAATATTTTAGAAATATGGGACAAGCAGCGGTATGAAGAAGCGATCAGCGAGGCGGCACTAGATTTTGGTGCGCTTGCGGAAGAAGTAATGGGCGATAAAGATGATCAAGACTAATTACCATCTACCGGTTTTGTTGCAGCCGTCTGTCACGGCCCTCATCACCGACCCCAATGGTATTTATGTCGATGCTACTTTTGGAGGAGGGGGTCATTCGCGTCAGATTCTTCAGCAATTGGGGCCACAGGGGCGTCTATTTGCTTTTGATCAGGACGCTGATGCTGTATCGAATGTTCCAGAGGACGACCGTTTTACTTTTATCGAGGCTAATTTTCGTGACATTGAGCGGTATTTAAAGCTGTATGGCGTAACCACGATCCATGGAGTTTTGGCCGATTTTGGTGTTTCGTCCCATCAATTCGATGCCAAGGAGCGAGGTTTCTCCATTCGCTTTGATGGCCCTCTGGATATGCGCATGGATCAAACTGCTAGCAAATCGGCCATCGATATCGTTAATGCGTATTCATTGGAAGAGCTCACACAACTCTTCAAGCTGTATGGAGAGGTAAAAGGCGCCTATCGAGTGGCGGAACAGATTGTCGCGACCCGGCAGCATCAAAAAATCGAGACCACCTTTGCTTTGATTGAGGCAGTACGGTCCCTCATTCCAGAGCGCTTTCTCAATAAAACATTGGCGCAAATATTTCAGGCCATTCGTATTGAAGTCAACGATGAGTTGAGTGTGATTAAAGATTTGCTTCTCGCCTCGGCAAGGGTATTGGCTTCTGAAGGTCGGCTGGTTTGTATTTCCTACCACTCTCTGGAAGATCGTTTGGTGAAGCATTTCATTCGTGAAGGTGTTTTCGAAGGGGCGGCCCCGCAGGATTTTTATGGGAATCGTCATTTGCCCTTTAAAAAACGAGGAGGAATGGTGGCGCCAGATGCCAAAGAAATAGAAAAAAATAAACGTGCACGGAGTGCCAAAATGCGCATTGCAGAAAAAAGATGAATCAGTTACTCAATTTTTTGAATATCGCTTTTTTGATCAAGGATGACGCCTTTAAGAACTGGCGCTTGTTGCTGTTTTTTTCTTCTTTGGCGCTCATGATCATCGCAAGTGGGCATAGTGCTGATAATAAGATTTACACCATCGCAGCTTTGAACAACGAGATCAAAGAGGCCAAAAGTGAGTTTGTGGAAACCCGTGCCGCACTGATGCAGCTAAAAATGGAGTCCCGTGTGATGCAAATCCTTGCCCAGAAAGGTATAGCGCCACCCACAACCCCGCCGATAGCACTAAAAAAACAACGTTCAGATGGAGAATAAGACGCAAAACATCATGGGGCGGTTTTACTTTTTTGCCACCGGTTTATTCTTGTTTTCCCTGGTGTTGGTTGGACGTCTTGTGTATATCCAAATGGCGGAAGGGGAACACTATCAAGCGCTAGCCAAAGAACGCACGGTGAAGAGCTTTGTGCTAGAGCCTAGTCGTGGAAACATATTTGCAGACGACGCCAGTATCTTGGCTACCACCGTTCCGCGATACGAGCTCAGATGGGATGCAAAGGTGCCTTCGAAAGCACTCTTTGAGCAAAATAAATTGACATTAGCAAACAGGTTGTCTGAGATTCTTGGTGTCTCTGAGGCCATACTCTTGAGAAAATTGGAACGCGCAAAAGCACAGCATCAACGGTATTTTTTGTTGGGCAAAAACTTGACGTATTCGCAATATCAAGCAATCAAAGCCCTACCCGTATTTAGGCTCTCTGCCTATAAGGGTGGGCTGATTGTAGAGTCCAAGATGGTACGCGAACATCCTTTGGGTAAAATGGCAGAACGTACCATTGGTTATGAAAAAGAAGATCGACAAGGCAATTTCCTTCGCGTTGGTTTGGAGGGGGCGTTTAGTCACTATTTAAAAGGTGAAAATGGTCGCAGGCTGAAGCAAAAAATTGCGAATGGGCAATGGAAGCCAATCAACGATAGTAATGAAAAAGAGCCTACCGAAGGCTATGATCTACACACCACCATCAATGTCAATATTCAAGATATTGCACATCACGCACTTCTGCGCCAGCTAGAAGAGTTTGAAGCCGATCACGGTACAGCTATTGTGATGGAAACCAAAACCGGGGCCATAAAAGCCATTGTTAATCTTGGACGCACAAAGCAAGGAAAATATTTTGAGCGCCTCAATTATGCGGTGGGCAGGACCTATGAGCCGGGCTCTACGTTTAAGCTCATGGCGATGATTGCAGCTCTGGAAGATAATGTTGCTCGACCGTATGATTTGATCGACACCAAAAAAGGTGTTCTCAATTTCTATGGGAAGTACAAAGTAAGAGATTCTAGAAAAGGGGGCTATGGGCTAATTCCCTTGTCCAAGGCTTTTGAGTTGTCTTCCAATACTGCGATTGTGCAAATGATTAATCAGCAGTACAAGAAATCGCCACGCAAGTTTATCGACCGATTGTACAATATGGGCTTGAATCAAAAGCTCGATCTTCCTATTGTGGGAGAGGCAGCTCCAAAAATCCCCTATCCAACCGATGCTAATTGGAGTGGCATTACCCTTCCTTGGATGGCCTATGGCTATGGCGTAGCACTGACCCCGATGCAAGTCTTGACGTTTTACAATGCCGTGGCCAACAACGGTGAGATGCTGCAACCAAAGTTCATTGAGCGGATCAAATCAACCGACGGAAGTCTTGAAAAAATCTTTAATAAAACCATCATTAACCCTTCTATTTGCTCTTCAAAAACCCTGAAGAGTGTCCAGCAAATGATGTTTAATGTTGTGGATAAAAAATGGGGAACGGCATACAACATCAAGGACAAGCATTTCAATATCGCTGGAAAAACAGGAACCTGTCAGGTAGATTATGCGACTGAAAATGTGGAGTATATCTCCAGCTTTGTGGGGTATTTCCCAGCCGAAAATCCGCAATATACTTCCATGGTATTGGTCTACAAGCCCAACAAGCAAAAAGGGTATTACGGCGCTACTGTTGCTGCTCCTGTTTTTAAAGAAATTGCCAAGAAAATATACAACGCTACACCCAAAGAAGTTTTTGTCGAGACAGATAAAATCAATTTCACTCCCTCAGTCATTGAACGGGAAAGCAGTATTCTAGAGGCCCAGAAAATTCCAAATTTAAATGGCTGGACCGCCAGCGAAGCACTCGTGGTATTGGAGCGGCTAGGGGTTGAAGTAAAATTTAAAGGCGTTGGCCGAGTGAAAAAACAATCCATTCCTCCAGGGAAGAAAATCGATAAAAACACCTCAATCATTTTAGAACTATCATGAAAACGGTAAAAGACTTATTGTTTGGTGTTCAGATTGAATCTGTGCAAGGAAGTACGGAGGTGATGGTGGATGCGCTAGCTTTTGATTCGAGAAAAGTTACAGCGCAGACGCTTTTTGTTGCCATCAAGGGCGAGGCTTTCGATGGGCATGACTTCATAGACCAGGCCATTGCAAACGGCGCCAGCGTAATTGTTTGCGAGACCAAGCCCCAAACTGTTCTGGAAGGAGTGGTATGGATTGTTGTCAAAAATACGCGAAAGGCATTGGCCATCGTAGCGAGCCACTTTTTTGACAACCCTTCTAAAAAAATCAAATTGGTGGGGGTTACCGGCACCAATGGGAAAACGTCAGTAACAACCCTGCTCTACACTTTGTTTTTGCATTTGGGCTACCCCGTTGGATTGCTGTCAACCATTGCTGTAAAATACAATGGATTGTCTTTTTCTGCGACCCATACGACACCCGATCCCATTCAAATCAATGCTCGCCTTGCGGAAATGGTACAAAATGGCGTAGAATATTGTTTTATGGAGGTTTCTTCCCATGGCATTGCTCAAGAGCGAACCGAGGGGCTTGTATTTGCTGGTGGCGTATTTACCAATCTCACGCACGATCATCTCGACTATCACGGGAGTTTCGCTGCCTACAGGGATGTCAAGAAGCAGTTCTTCGATCACTTGCCTGCGACTGCTTTTGCATTGACCAATATCGATGACAAAAATGGCGACTATATGCTGCAAAACTGCCAGGCACAAAAACGCTCCTATGCGCTGAAAAATTATGGCGATTATACAGCGAAAATATTGGAAAAAAACTTTGAGGGCATGCTATTGTCTATGGCTAATCAAGAGGTGTGGACAGCGCTGGTGGGAAGTTTCAACGCCTCCAATCTGCTGGCTGTGTATGGGGTAGCTCAACAGTTGGGTGTCGACAAGCAAACAGCATTAACGGCGTTGAGTGTTTTGAAAAATGTCGATGGGCGTTTTGAAACGATTCTCACCCCCAACAAAGCCATAGTCATTGTCGACTATGCGCACACTCCCGACGCCTTGAAGAATGTTTTGCAAACCATTGCCGACATCAGAACCCGCAATGAAGTTTTGACAACTGTTGTGGGATGTGGGGGCAATCGGGATGTAGAAAAACGACCACTGATGGCACAAGCAGCTGTTCAAATGAGTGATCAGGTCATTTTGACCAGTGATAATCCCCGCAATGAAGATCCCGAAAAAATCTTGGATGAAATGGAGGCGGGTATTTCGCCCGATCAATCACGAAAAACGCTACGGATTACCGACAGGAAATTCGCCATTAAAGCAGCATGCACGCGTTTAAATCCCGCCGATATATTGTTGATTGCAGGAAAGGGGCATGAAAAATTTCAAGAAGTCAAAGGGATTAAAACACCCTTCGATGATATCGCATTGGTAAAAGAATTTTGTAAAACACTCGCATAAAGATGTTGTATTATTTATTTGATTTTTTAGAAACACACTATCAACTGCCCGGGGCAAGTGTCTTCCAATATCTGTCTTTCCGGTCTGCTTTAGCTGTTTTGATGTCTCTACTGGTGTCCATGGTTTTTGGAAGAAGGGTCATCGATTTTTTACGGAATCAGCAAATTGGCGAACAGGTGCGCGATCTGGGACTCGACGGTCAAAAAGAAAAAGCAGGAACACCAACCATGGGTGGGGTAATGATCATTTTTGCGACCATCGTACCGGTGCTATTATTGGCGCGAATTGACAATATATACATTCTCTTGTTGTTATTCACCACTTTGTGGATGGGCGCCATAGGTTTTGTTGATGATTATATTAAGGTGTTTAAAAAAGACAAGCAAGGCCTGAAAGGGATTTTCAAAATCATTGGGCAGTTGCTGTTGGGTATTGTCGTTGGCGCGACGCTTTATTTTCATCCTGCTGTGACTGTGCGACAGGAAATCCCCGTGGAACAAATTGATCAAAATTCTTCCTCTGCATTTTTTGCAGAAGAAAAATCAACCATTACCACCATTCCGTTATTCAAAGACAACGAGTTCGATTATGCGCTTTTGATGGATTGGATCCCCGGAGGTGAGCATTATGCATGGTTGCTGTTTATTCCTATTGTTGTTTTTATCATCACGGCTGTTTCTAATGGAGCAAATTTAACCGATGGCATTGACGGCTTAGCGGCGGGCAGTTCTGCAATAATGGTTTTTACGCTTGGAATTTTCGCTTGGGTATCAGGGAACGTTATTTTTTCAGATTACCTCAATATCATGTATATCCCCAATGCTGGTGAGATCACCGTTTTTGTGGCAGCTTTCTTGGGTGCGCTCATAGGATTTCTGTGGTACAATACTTTTCCCGCCCAGGTGTTTATGGGCGACACAGGGAGTTTGACCATTGGTGCAATTATCGCCGTGATTGCGCTCATGGTGCGCAAGGAGATGTTGCTTCCCTTGTTGTGTGGAATTTTCCTGATTGAAAATCTCTCGGTGGTGCTTCAGGTAAGTTATTTTAAGTATACCAAAAACAAAACAGGCGTTGGGCAGCGGATATTTTTGATGTCTCCTATTCATCACCATTTTCAAAAGAAAGGCTATCACGAAAGCAAAATTGTCGCTCGTTTTTGGATTGTCGGGATTCTATTGAGTGTGCTCACCATCGTTACTTTAAAACTCCGCTAATGAAGAAAATGGTTGTTTTAGGCGGAGGAGAGAGTGGACGCGGAACAGCGATTTTGGCCCATCAAAAAGGGTATGAGGTCTTTGTATCCGACAAGGGGTCTATTTCAGAAGCGCATCAGTCTGTCTTTGATGAGCTTGGCATTGCCTGGGAAGAACAACAACACAGTCTGGACAAAATTTTATCTGCCGATGTGGTGATGAAAAGTCCAGGGATCCCCAGCACAGTTCCGGTAGTAGAAGCATTGAATAAGGCGAAAGTAAAAATTGTTTCCGAAATTGAGTTTGCTTGCCAGTACACCACAGCCAAGATCATTGGCGTCACCGGTTCAAACGGGAAAACAACAACAACGCTGTTGTTGCACCATCTGCTCAAAGAAGCGGGCTTAGCGGTAGGACTAGCCGGGAATATAGGGACCAGTTTCGCCCAGCAAGTTGCTGAAAACGACTATGACATTTACGTACTCGAAATCAGTAGTTTTCAATTGGACGATATTCACACGTTTGCCCCAGATTATGCCATTTTAACCAACATTACCCCCGACCATTTAGATCGCTATAATTTTGATTTTAGCCAGTATGTCTCGGCCAAAATGAAAATCACACAGCACCAAAACCAACAACAATTTTTCCTGTTTAATGCCGACGATGAGGTGGTTGTCGAAGCCGTAAAAGCAGCCCCGCCCATCGCAAAGCAACATCCGTTTGGGTGGCAATTAGACACTATCCCATCGACCAGTGTAGCCGATGACCATCATTTTAAAATTCAAGAATCAACATCCACAACTATGATCAATACAACACAATTTCCATTGCAAGGTAGACACAACTTGTTGAATGCTATGGCCGCTGCCACAGTGGCGCATTTGCTAGACGTGAGTAAAGCCTCCATTCGCGAAAGCTTTGCCAATTTTACCGCCGTAGAGCACCGTCTCGAAAAAGTGCTTAAAATTCAAAACAGGACCTACATCAACGATTCAAAGGCCACCAATGTGAACGCCACGTTCTACGCTTTGGAAAGCATGGAAGGTCCCACGGTTTGGATTGTTGGAGGAGTAGATAAAGGGAACGATTATACATCGTTGTTGCCCCTAGTTCGCGAAAAGGTGAAGGCCATCATTTGTCTGGGTGTAGACAATGAGAAAATTATTTCATCTTTTTCGCCCGTGGTTGATTTGTTGGTGGAAACACAATCAATGCACGATGCAGTTAAAATGGCGCATCAGTTGGCCGATAAAAAAGAGTATGTTTTGTTGTCTCCGGCTTGTGCCAGTTTTGATTTATTTCAAAATTATGAAGATCGAGGGCAGCAATTTAAAGCTGCGGTAAGAGAACTTTAATGCAATCGAATCAATCCATTTTTAGGGGTGACTTGGTCCTGTGGGGGGTGCTTGCTTTATTGGCATTGTTTTCTTTTTTCCCTGTTTTTAGTGCAAGCTCAAACCTGAGTTATGTGGTGGGAAATGGAACGCCTTGGCAGCATTTATTTAAGCACACCTTTATTTTGGTCATGGGATTCATTATCATGCTAGGTGTTCATCGTATCCCGCATCATTATTTCAAGGGGATCTCCATTTTGATGCTTCCTGTGGTGATTTTGTTATTGTTGTATACGGCCACTCAAGGAACCGTTATTGGCGGGGCAAACGCAAGTCGTTGGATCCGCCTACCCATCGTTGGGATTAGTTTTCAGACTTCCACCTTAGCTTCAGTGGTGCTGATGATGTATGCAGCACATTATCTAGATAAAACAAAACATTTGCAACAGGCCTTTCAGGAAACATTGATTCCATTGTGGCTTCCAGTAGGTATTATTCTTGGGTTGATTTTGCCGTCCAATTTATCTACGGCTGTTATTGTGTTTTTTATGCTTTCTGTGTTGTTGTTTTTTGGGGGATACCCGTGGCGTCAACTGCTTCTTGTTTGGGGCATGGGGGCGGTTGTGTTTCTCCTGTTTTTTTTAACGGCCAAGGCATTTCCAGAGGCAGTACCCAACCGTATCGATACTTGGGTCAGTCGGATAGAGAATTTCCGTGAACCCAGCCAAAATTCAGATGCCAATTACCAAGTCGAACGGGCAAAAATAGCCATTGCGACAGGAGGAGTTAGCGGTTTAGGTGTGGGAAAGAGTGTCATGAAAAATTTCTTGCCTCAGAGTAGTTCCGATTTCATTTTTGCCATCATTGTTGAGGAGTTCGGCCTTTTAGGAGGGTTTATCGTCATTTTTCTCTATCTGTTGGTTTTATTCCGAATCATGGTCATTGTTCATCGTTCCGCTACACCCTATGCCAAGCTTTTGGTTATGGCGGTAGGACTTCCAGTTGTTTTTCAGGCGTTCATCAATATTGGTGTGGCGGTCAATATATTTCCAGTAACCGGTCAAACCCTTCCCATGGTGAGTAGTGGGGGAACAGCAGCATGGATGACCTGTATTGCTTTTGGGATCGTGTTGAGCGTAAGCGCCCATGAAGATGCTCCTGTAGCAGAAACCTCCTTGCCCAGTGAATACCCAAACAACCCATTAGATGTACTCAGTGAAACCCTTTAATTGTATCATTTCGGGAGGCGGCACAGGAGGACATATCTATCCTGCCATTGCTATTGGTAAAGCACTAGAACAAGCAACGCCTGTGGCAAAGATTGTTTTTGTGGGGGCTTTGGGTAAAATGGAAATGGAGAAAGTTCCCCAAGCGGGATTTCCTATTCACGGCTTATGGATTTCGGGCTGGCACAGAGGTCAACGTCTTCGTAATCTACTTTTCCCCATTAAATTGATGGTTAGTCTCCTGCAAGCATTTTTGTTGTGGTTGCGTTATCGCCCAAAGGTGGTTGTTGGTACTGGCGGTTTCGCTAGTGGACCGATGGTGTATGTGAGTCGATTGATGGGGAGTAAAGTGCTTATACAAGAACAGAATTCTTATGCGGGAATGACCAACCGTTTTTTAGGAAAAAAAGCGCACTGTATTGCTGTAGCCTATCCAAAAATGGACCGGTATTTCCCGGCCGAGAAGATGATTTTTACAGGGAACCCTGTGCGCCAAGCAATGATGGACCAAAAGGAAAGCAAGGAAAAGGCATTGGCGTCTTTTGGGTTCAAGGCCAATAAAAAGACAATTCTTGTCATCGGAGGGAGTCTTGGGGCAGCATCCATCAATCAATTGATCGAAAATAATGTGTCTTTTTTTGCGCAACAGCACCTTCAGGTAATCTGGCAATGTGGAAACATATATTACGAAAAATACAAGCACCTCGCGGATGACAACACGGTTGTTCTACCGTTTATTCAAGCCATGGATTTGGCATATTCCAGTGCGGATTTTATTATTTCTAGGGCAGGTGCAGCAAGCATTTCCGAGATTAGTTTGGTGGGAAAACCGGCCCTTTTAATTCCATCGCCAAATGTTGCCGAAAACCACCAGTACTACAACGCAAAGGCATTGGCAAATCAAAATGCTGCTTGTCTGATCGAGGAGAAAGATTTGGCTACTTTCCCCACTGTTTTTCTCGACCTTTTGGCCGACGAAAAAAGGCAAGAAGCATTGGTGGAAAATCTCCAGTTTTTTGCCCGGCCACATGCGACCCAAGAGATCGTTACTCACCTATTAAAGCTGCACAACAATGCCTGATCACCGTTTCTATTTTATTGGTATTGGAGGAATAGGAATGTCGGCCATTGCCCGCTATCTGCTCCTACAAGGAAAGACCATTGGGGGATACGATCGAACCCCAACCGAATTGACCGCCGACTTGGAAGTACAGGGTGCAGTCATCACCTTCGATGCATCCCTGAGTGCGTTACCCCATCATTTTTTGACAGAAGAAACAACGGTTATTTATACTCCGGCTATCCCCAGCAGTCATCCGCAACTGCGGCATTTTGTTCACCAAGGAAATAGATTGTACAAACGTGCGGAGTATTTGGGAAAGCTAACCAAAAATCGCCCAACCATTGCCGTAGCGGGGACCCATGGTAAAACCACCACCACGGCAATTTTAACCCATTTGTTTACCTCATTAGACCAGAAGTTTACCGCTTTTGTGGGCGGAATCATGAATAAACAGTCCTCCAACCTAGCGGCTTCGGGAGATGAAGTATTCTTGGTCGAAGCCGATGAATTTGATCGATCTTTTTTGCAATTACACCCCACGCATGCGTGCATCACATCGGTGGATGCTGATCATCTTGATATTTATGGAACCCCGGACGAGGTGACGTCAGCGTATCGCGCATTTGCCGCTCAAGTCAAGCAGTCCTTGATTGTTGCCCAAGGGATTGCTCTTCCCGGTTTGACCTATGCTGTTGAAGCATCTGCAGATTTTTCAATGCACAATGTTGTGTTGGAGGGATACGGTTATCGCTTTGATTTAAAGACTCCAAGCGGTGATTATCCGCAGTTGTATTTTAGTCAATTGGGTTTACATAATCTGTCCAATGCTCTTGCGGCTTTTGCCTTGGCCAGTCAATACGGATTGGATGAAGAAAGATTGGGGAAGGCCTTGGGATATTTTGGTGGCGTGCAACGCAGAATGCAAAAGGTTTTGGAAAATGATCGACACCTCCTATTGGACGATTATGCACATCATCCCACAGAGATAAACGCTGTGTTGAATACGTTGCGAACAGCCTACCCACAAGAAAAAATATGTGCTGTTTTCCAGCCCCATTTATATTCGAGAACCCGGGATTTTATGGCTGATTTTGCAGCCGTTCTTTCGCAATTCGACCGGACTATACTGATGCCCATTTACCCCGCCAGAGAGGAGCCCATCACTGGAATCACTAGTGCAGCGTTGATGGATTTGATGGAAGGAAACGCCGAAGTGATGCTTTTGTCAAAAGAAACAATAAGAACGCAGATCGATCAATTTCCCGAACGCATTAAAGTGGTTTTAGGGGCGGGCGATATTGGTATTGAGGTGGGTCATTATCGCAAAAAATTGATTGAAAGATGAGTTGGAGAACACTTTCTTTTTTTGGGTTTTTGGTGTTGCTATGGGGAAGCTTGGCCTTTGTAACAGTGCAACGAAACAAGGTAATTAAAATCAGCGAATTAGCCTTTGATATATCGCCAAAAAGCGACGGGTTTTTGACCCAAGAAATCGTTAATAAATTGTTGATACAAAGCGAAGACAGTTTGTTCACTCGACAAAAAGATATGGTAGATTTGAATAAGATCGAGATGTTTTTACGGAACAACAAAGTGATAAGAAACGCTGAAATTTACGGTTCCCCTCAAGGAAAACTTCATGTTCGCGTGCAGGAGCGACAAGCCCTTTTGCGGGTCTACGGCAAAGAAGAATATTACCTGGACGCAACCGCAGTTCGTTTTCCTTTATCGAAAATATTTACTCCTGCGGTTCCCCTTTTTTTTGGCTCACCCAACAAAAAGGAGCAGAAACAACTAATCGATTTGGTGGCTCACTTTAACGCCGATAAAATCTTGGGCAAAGAATTGGTCCACCTGCGGATGGAAGAACAGAATGTCGTGTTGGGACTGCGCTCTTTTTCATTTGATGTTGTTTGGGGGGCATTTTCCCAAAACACGACCAAGCTTGAAAAACTTAAGCGTTTTTGTGCCTACATGCAGGCACATCCAGATAAAAGTATAGACCGCATTGACTTGCGTTTCGATCGTCAAGTCGTTGCACAACATAACGAAGAAATATGGAAGAACAAAAAATAGCGGTTGGGCTGGATATCGGCACAACCAAAATTGTTGCCATGGTGGGCCAAAAAAACGAATTTGGCAAAGTCGATGTTTTGGGTATTGGAAAATCACAAAGCCTAGGCGTGCACCGTGGGGTGGTCAATAACATTACTCAGACCATTCAGTCCATTCAGCAAGCCACTGTAGAAGCAGAGTCAAAAGCCAACTTAAAAATTAACGAAGTGGTGGTAGGCATTGCCGGCCAACATATTCGAAGCATACAGCACAGTGACTACATTACCCGCGAGAACGCCGATGAAGTGATCAATGAAGAAGACATTGAAACGCTCATCAATCAAGTGCACAAACTGGTAATGCTTCCCGGTGAGGAAATTATTCATGTGCTTCCGCAAGAATACAAAGTCGATGGCCAAGCCGAAATCAAAGAACCCATTGGGATGTATGGAGGCCGCTTGGAAGCAAATTTCCATGTTGTTGTGGGGCAAGTCTCATCGATACGAAACATTGGTCGATGCATCAAAAGTGCGGGCCTTTCCATGGGTAAAATTACCTTGGAACCTATCGCCTCTTCAGATGCCGTTTTGAGTCAGGAAGAGAAAGAAGCGGGTGTGGCCTTGATTGATATTGGTGGGGGGACAACCGATTTGGCCATTTTTAAAGACGGCATCATTCGTCACACAGCCGTTATTCCTTTTGGGGGCAATGTGATTACAGAGGACATCAAAGAAGGCTGTTCGATCATTCAAAAACAGGCCGAATTATTGAAAGTGAAATTTGGGTCTGCATGGCCGGGAGAAAACAAAGAAACAGAGATTGTTTCCATCCCGGGATTGCGCGGTCGTGATCCCAAGGAAATCTCCTTGAAAACCCTTTCAAAAATCATCAATGCTCGGGTGGTAGAAATCATTGAGCAAGCCTATCTCGAAATCAAAAACTATGGGCATGAGGATCAAAAGAAAAAGCTCATTGCCGGAATAGTGCTCACAGGGGGTGGTAGCCAACTAAAACATTTGAAGCAATTGGTGGAATACATTACTGGAATGGACACCCGAATCGGGTACCCCAACGAGCATCTCGCTGGCGACTCCGATGAAGCAACCACCAGCCCCACATTTGCTACAGCAGTGGGACTATTGATGGCGGCATTAGAAGGTACTCCATCCGATGCGGTAAGCCTACCCCAGCAAGAAGCCCAACAATTGGCTGCTGAAAGTTTACCCACTGAAAATGAGTTGTCTCCTCCGGTAGAGCAGAAAAGCAGAACTTCGATCTTGGAACAATGGACCGATAAGTTTAAAGAATTTTTGGACAAAGCCTAAACAACGCATCTCATGACAGACCAAAATGAAACCATGACGGGCAATTTTAATTTTGACCTTCCCAAGAATCGCTCCAATGTAATTAAAGTCATTGGCATTGGCGGGGGTGGAGGTAATGCGATCAATTACATGTTTCAACAAGGCATTGTAGGCGTTGACTTTGTCATTTGTAATACCGATGCACAAGCCTTGGACAAAAGTGCTGTACCAATCAAAATTCAACTTGGTGCCTCACTTACCGAGGGACTTGGCGCCGGAGCCAACCCAGACGTTGGGAAACGCGCAGCGCAAGAAAGTATCGAAGAGGTGCGCACTTTGCTTTCCACGCAAACCAAAATGGTTTTCCTCACCGCCGGTATGGGGGGAGGAACAGGGACGGGTGCAGCTCCTATCATTGCGGGGATGGCCAAAGCTATGGATATTTTGACCGTGGGTATCGTGACCATGCCGTTTCAGTTTGAAGGGAAAATACGATTAGAGCAAGCACAACGCGGGTTGGAAGAATTAAAATCCAATGTCGATGCCCTCATCGTAATCAACAACAATAAGCTAAGAGAAGTATACGGAAACCTTGGTTTTAAAGCTGGGTTTGCCAAAGCAGATGAAGTCTTAGCCACTGCGGCGCGGGGCATTGCAGAAGTTATTACCCATCATTACACTCAGAACATTGACCTGAAAGATGCCAAAACGGTGCTGAGCAATAGCGGTTCGGCCATTATGGGTTCTGCTACCGCTGAAGGGGCCAACCGTGCACAAGAATCCATTGTAAAGGCATTGGACTCTCCACTTCTTAACGACAATAAAATCACTGGATGTAAAAATGTACTCTTGCTGATCGTGTCTGGTGAGGAAGAAATTACGATTGACGAGATTGGAGAAATCAATGATTTTATTCAAACAGAGGCAGGCAACAACACCAATATCATCATGGGTGTGGGTGAGGATCCTTCGCTTGGAAACAGCATCTCGGTCACCATCATTGCGACTGGATTTAATTCTGAACAACAGCACCAAATTGTCAATACCGAAGCAAAGAAAATTATTCATGCACTCGAAGAAGAGCAGCCGCTTGTGCAAGACCTAACCGAGGTGAAGCCTGCGGAGACCATATTTGATCTTCCAAAAACAGAAGATACATCAGTCACCGAAGAAGAAGCACCGATTATTCATCACCTTTTGGAGGAAGATGAGGAGGAAGTGCCCACCTCTATTCATGATATAGAGGTGATTGACCACGTGCTTGTTGAGCCAGAGATAACCAATGAGCCGACTGAACAGCAAAAAGTGGAACCGCTCATTGAAACCACTCCTGAAATTGCAGCGATTGAGGTAGAGGCAGAAGCGATAGGTTTGCCCGTAGAAGAAGAGGTTCAGGACGATGCGATTGAAGCTCCAGCGTTTATCATCAACGAGATCAACACAGGTGAGAATCAAGCGGAGGATTTATCCTTGATGGTGGAAGACGAGCAGCAGATACAATTCGATTTTGAATTGCCCTTGCAGCAAGAACCACATCGGGAGACCACTGAACCTGTAAAAAGCACTTTTTTTGCATTAGAAGAAGAGGTGAAAGACGAGGAAGTATCAGTCAATGAATTGGTAGAAACGACCGAGCAAATGCCTGAAGAAGCTTTGGTGCTTAAGACGATTGAGACCCCAGTACCAGAAGATATTGCAGCTCCTTCTGAGGAAGTCAAAAGCCCTTTTGATCAGTCCATTAGCGAGAGTATCAGTCAACAAAATGAAAAACGTAAAGCACAGTTGAAGCAATTCAACTACACGTTCAAAAACAGTTTGAGTCGGGTGGAAGAAATGGAACGCCAACCGGCCTACAAGCGCATGGGTTTTGAACTGGAAGCTTCGGCCGAGGACCTTCCATCGACCCCCTCTTCATTGAGCGTAGATAATGATAGTAATGACGAGATTCAGCTGCGTTCCAATAACTCATTTTTACACGATAACGTTGATTAACAATGGCCATTTTATCCCACCTAACAGACGAAATTAAAGCTGCAATGCGTGCCAAAGACACGCTGAGACTAGAAGCCCTACGGGCCATCAAGTCAGCCATGATGCTTGTGCAAACCTCTGCAGGAGGAAGCAACGAGCTGACCGAAGAAGAGGAAATAAAACTTGTTCAAAAACTGGTGAAACAGCGTAAAGACAGTGCACAGATTTTTCGTGAGCAGAACCGTGCAGACTTGGCAGAACCCGAAGAAGCGCAAGCGGAAATCATAGCAGCTTTCTTGCCGGAGCAATTGACGGAACAAGAAATTGGTGCTATCGTTGCCCAAGTCATTGAAGAGCTCAACGCCACTTCCATGCAAGACATGGGGAAAGTAATGGGGAAAGCTTCTCAAGTAATGGCAGGCAAAGCAGATGGCAAAACAATTTCTACCATTGTTCGCAATCAGTTGAGTGCATAATTATTTTTTGCAGTCAATGATCACTTTGCCCATCACTTTTCTTTGCATCATATCGATCATGGCTTGTGGAGCGTCCGCCAAAGGATATCTTTTTTGAATATACGGGCGAAGTTTTCCTTCACTCAGCCATTGTAATAGTTCCATGGTATTCTGCATATTGTCTTGTGGGAATTGCGTTGCCCAGCTTCCCCAGAAGACGCCAACGATTTGGCACCCTTTGAGCAAGGTAAGGTTGAGTGGGATTTTGGGGATTTCTCCTGCGGCAAAACCCACAACCAAAAAGCGTCCCTCCCAAGCAATGGCCCTTAACGCTGGCTCTGAAAAAGCGTCTCCAACTGCATCGTAGATCACATTGGCTCCTTTACCATCAGTAAGTATTTTTATCCTCTCTTTGAGGTCTTCTGTCAGATAATTGATGCCCTCATCGGCACCGTGATTTTTGCAAAGGGCAAGTTTTTCATCGGTAGAAGCACAAGCAATGACCTTTGCTCCCATTTGTTTTCCAATTTCAACAGCAGCGAGGCCAACTCCTCCGGAAGCACCGAGGACAACAAGAGTTTCTCTTGCTTGTAATTGCGCTCTATTTTTTAAGGCATGATAGGAAGTTCCATAGGCCAGTAAGAAGGAAGCAGCAATGCCATCTTCCAAAAATGAAGGCTTTGGGAAAATGGTCGCACTGGGGGCAACCACTTCTTCCGCGAATCCTCCGTAGGGAACAAAACCCATGACTTCTTGTCCCACACTTAGATGTTTTACCTTGCTTCCTACACTTTTGATGACCCCAGCAATATCACTGCCAGGTGTGAATGGAAGTGGCGGCCGGAATTGGTATTTCCCTTGCACAATCAGGGTGTCCGGGAAATTTAAGCTACAAGCATTTACTGCTACAATAACTTCTTTTTCGTTGGGTTCTGGGGAAGCAATTTCTTCCAAAACCAGTTTTTCTGGTGAAGAAAACGCGTGGCAAACAATGGCTCTCATGAATGGTTGCTTAATTTTATTGATTATTATTCCAATCCTTTAAACATAAACGTGTAGATTGGATTTTCATCATTGAAAGTAACAAAATAAAACCACATGGGTTGGAGAGAAAATATGACCTTACGACTAGCAGAAAAAAGAGACCTCCCTCAACTTCTTGATTTTGAACAAGATCTTATTGCTTACGAAAGGGCGTTTGCACCACAAATCAAAAAGGGAAAAATACACTATTACGACATTGGTGCCTACATTGAGCGATCGGATGTTTGTGTGGTGGTGGCGGAGCATGAGAATCAACTCATTGGTTCAGGGTATGCATTAATAAAACCCAATAAAGTCTACAAGAACCCATCGACCATTGTTTATTTGGGGTTCATGTATGTATTGCCTGAATTTCGAGGTAATGGGATCAATGGGCGTATCATCGAATATCTTGTCGAGTGGGGAAAAACGCTGGGGCATACAGAATTTCAACTGGATGTCTATGCCGAAAATCTTCATGCGATTAGGGCGTATCATAAAATGGGCTTTCAATCAGAATTGTTGACCATGCGTTTTCAGACGGATACTTGATTTTATTCGAATGATGGGGTTTCAAAAAAAGACATCAACGAAAATTTCACGCATGAATGATTATCGATGTTTGCGATAGTTGATTCCAACAGAACACAAGGTAATGATGAGTCCCAAGAGGATGAGCCCTGGTGCGTCGTCGAATTCCCCAAAGACCGCAAAAGCACCACCAACAAAGGCGAGGCTCGAAGAAAATAAGGCAATAATGAAAGCTTTTGATGGTCGCATGCTGGAAAACCTATTTAATGTATGCCTCAAAATACGATTTTTTCAGATTGATTTTTTTCATTAGTACTAAGAGGATTAAATAGTATTGTAAATAGCTTGATGAAAATTCTTCATTTCAAGGAGGAGATTTCATAGGTATACGCCGCCCTTAATACACGACGATTGGTGAGGCTGTCGACCATAAAACTTCGCCTTTTCTTCACCAGTATGGGGTGGTGTTTTAGATGAAATTCATCATTCAGAATTAGGCTCCATCGTCCATTGTGTTGTACACTGTAACCACGATTAAGGTAGTTTTTGGTGTCAAAATAAAAAACCCATTGATCGGTAGAGTTGTGCTGTGTATAGGAAACCTCAATGGCGTGGACGGGCTGTTGATTGGGTAACATTTCTTGTCCTTTGTACACCAAGACTGCTTTTTTATCAACGAGTTTGGCGGGTTGCCAAAACACAAAATAGGCTGCATTGAATTTGTTTTTTGCCGCGATGTATTCTTTTCCTTCTTTAAGGACAGTGGCATCAGTATGGTTGTAAATCGAATCACCTCTCCAACTCAAATGTTGGTTATTACTATAAATGTGGTGTACAAAGGGGCGCCATCGCAAGTGGTGTTTTTCAATGCTTTCTTTTTCGAGTGTGCCGTCGGGAAAAAATAGCTGTGATGTTTTTATGTAAGTTAGCGAATCGATGGGTGGGTCAAAACGGTGGGCCTTTATCGATCGGTTTAAAATGATTTCTGCGGTGAGTGGTTTTTCACATTTCCAAAAAATGAGTAAACCAAATAGTACGATCCAGGTGTGTTTCATTGATAACATAATATTCTTCTCAAGATATTAATTCTACCGCGAAAAGGTTCCTATCGAAGTGAATAAAGCGAATCACAAAAGTCTGTTGAGATATTTCCTAACTTGTAAAAAAAAAGCAATGAAAGGAATTGGATTGAAAGTACTTATCGTACTGGCCTATACACAAATGCTTACTGTCAACGCTTTGGCCAATATACTACCAATCAATGGAAAGACCACCGGCGCACTATCGGACCAATACGGGAATCTTTTTACGCCCATGGGATTTACATTCTCAATATGGGGGCTGATTTATTTCCTTCTATTGTTGTTTGTGCTTGGTGTGGTGTTTTCTCCAATGGGAGATTTCAATAAAAAAATTGGTCGGTGGTTCATCGCCAATGCGCTTTTGAATAGCAGTTGGATTTTTGCGTGGCATTTTGAACAACTATTCTTGTCGTTTTGTATAATGTTGGGGTTGTTGTATACTTTGGTTCAACTTCAGATTTTTTTACACGTAGGTGTCAACGGAGTAAAGCACTACTGGCTTCGCATGCCTTTCACTGTTTATTTTGGTTGGATTACCGTGGCCACCATTGCCAATGCGACCGCTTTTTTGGTGGGCATTGGGTGGGAGCCTTATGGTGCGATTGCAGCCATTTGGACGGTAACCCTATTGTTTATCGGAGTGGTGATTGCCTATGTACAACTTCTATATTTCAAACAACCCGTCTATGCAGTGGTGATTCTTTGGGCGTACTGGGGGATATATTTTAAGCATACTGCTAAACAAGGCTTTGACCACCAGTATGAGATGGTCATATTTGCTACTGTTATCGGCATGGTGGTCATGGGGTATGGAGCAATACGAACAGGCTATATAGCGTTGAAGCAGAATCAATAACTTAAATTCTTATTCCGTCTGTTTTTTGTGCCCCTTTGTGAAGCGTTAATGTTGAAGAAAAAAAGAAATTTTTTGAAGCTTTGGATTTCTACTGGCCTTTGTCAATATTTCAGGGGGGTCAAAATTTTTTCAGTCAAAGAGAAATATTTATTTTTGACCCTGTGGACAATCGCCAATCATAGAGTTTGCTTGAAGTAGTATTTACTTAAAGTCTTAGCTTATGGCAATCGATTACATAAACAATCAACGGCCCAGTAGTTCAACTGGATAGAATATCAGATTTCGGCTCTGAGGGTTGGGGGTTCGAATCCTCCCTGGGTCACATAGATTTAGACCAAAGCACAAGAGAAATATCGCTGCTTATAGACAGCGATGTATTCTTGTTGTTGCATGGACGTCGAAGCCTGAAAAAAGTGTAAATTTCAAGAATTAAACAAAACACAAGAAACCAAATGACAAAAAAACTGTTTATTCTTTTGCTGGTTGGTAGCCTATTTGCTTGCTCTGATGGACCTTCCAAAGAAGCAACGAAACTTGGCGAAGGCATCTACCGAAAAGGAGGTTGGATCTATGACATGAAAGAATTGCCTTCAGGTAAAAATGTAATTCCCTTTTACACGGTTGGAAAATTGTCTGAAAATGTATTGACCAATAGCGCGACGTTGCCAGCTTCGGAACTGGGGATTAGTGTTTATTTTATGCTGGACAAAACGGGTGAAACAAAAAATAAAATTACTTCAGGTTATTTCGAAGCGTCGACAAGTGATGAAAATTTATTCAAGTTTCCACGTTGTTTGAGTATTTGCCCTATGGTGGTTGAGGTCATCAATCCCGACGGGAGTATGGCAGAAACCTTTCGTGCAAATTACTCGCGACCCAATGTCTTTAGAATGGACCTTCAAGACTTGACCTTGGCTGATTTGGCCTACAACCAAAAGAAATTCCGGATTAGAATTCCGATCTCGATGAACAATCAAAACACTATTTTTGAGTGGTTTACGTTTGATTTTGGGGATTTTAGTCCAAAGCCCTGAGAGAGTATTGCTTACTAATTTTTACACCCAAAAAGTAAATGGATTTGAAAGCAGTAGAAGAGAAGGTCTAGGATAATTTTAATGCAGAAGGGCTCATTATCCAAGAATAACTCCAAATTCTATTTTGCATTGATTTCGGTTGCTATTGTTTCCTCACTTTTTTTAACGTATTTATTAGTCTAAAAGCATATTTTTTTGTTTTTTTGCAATATGTTACTACAAATATGTAGCGGCATGTTTTGATAATTTTTAAATTTCGAATAACCAAAATTAATATCTATGAAATTTTTTCGACTCAGTTTGATGTTGGTGATTTTCAGCTCGGCTGTTGTTTCTGCACAAACTTCTGACAATCCTTGGCTCATTTCAGGAGGCTTGAACATGGTTTCTCTCCAAGAGGGATTCGAACTTCCACTCAATGACGGTACACTCTACGGAGACGGTGCCTTTGACGCTGGTGTTGGTGTACCTTCACTTTCAATCTTCAGAGCAATCGCAGGGGGTCTTTCTGTGGGTACTCAACTATCCCTAAACAGCTTAGACAAATCTGCTGGAAATGGAAGCATTGACTTTTTTGCCATTGATGCGGCTTTAAAATACGGTTTCAACCGTAATGGAAAACTTAGTCCTTATGTTAAAGGTGGATGGGGTTTCTCTTCATTCGACGCTGCTGATGGTGGAGACTATGATCTTTCATACCAGTTGACCAACACATACTTTGGTACATTCGGTTTAAACTTCCGATTGGGAGAGAACTGGAGTGCTTTTGTTGAAACAAGTTACAGAAACACCCAAGACAGACCAACAACCAACTACCTCATGCACTCTGCTGGTGTAGCCCTTGGATTTGGTTCAGGTGATAGTGATAAAGACGGGGTAAACGACAAGAAAGACAAATGTCCAGACGTTCCTGGTTTGAAAGAATTCGAAGGATGTCCTGATACGGATGAGGATGGAATTCCTGATCCAGAAGACGACTGTCCAGAAGATGCTGGTCCAGCTGAAAACAACGGATGTCCTGACACGGACGGTGACACTGTTCTTGACAAAGATGATGCATGTCCTGAAGTTGCAGGTCTTGTAGAATTGAATGGATGTCCTGATGCAGACAGCGACGGTATTGCTGACAAAGACGATGAGTGTCCAGAAGAAGCTGGCCCTGCAGAAAACAACGGTTGTCCATGGCCTGATACAGATGGCGACGGCGTTCTTGACAAAGACGACGCTTGTCCAGAGGAAGCAGGTAGCGGTGAAAACGGTTGTCCTGAAGTACAAAAGGCTGTTTTAAATGCATTAAATGAAGCTGGTCAAACAGTATTATTTGCTGCCAACAGCTCAAGATTGATGGGCAAAAGCGTTATGGCAGCCATCGAAAAAGTGAAAACGATTCTCGATGAAAATCCAGAAGGAGTAGTGATTATCGAAGGCCACGCTTCTGAAGATGGATCAGCCGATTTCAATTTGAAATTATCAGATAAACGAGCGAATGCTGTGCGTAACAAACTCATTGAAATGGGTGTTGACGAAGCGCGTTTGGAAGTTAAAGCATTAGGTGAAACTGCACCTGTAGGCGATAACTCAACCCGCGAGGGACGTAAACAAAGCAGACGCGTTGTTTTCAAAGCCAAAAAGCAATAAGTAAGGGATTTCAATAACCCTTAAAACAAAAAAGGCCGGATGAAAATCCGGCCTTTTTTTATGATTAATTTTTTTTAGAGCTGTTTTAATGTCTCGATGGTAGCGATAGGATTTTCCGATTTAAATACAAAACTTCCGGCGACCAGTATATCGGCTCCGGCATCGACCAAGGCTTCTGCATTTTGATCGGTTACGCCCCCGTCGATCTCAATTTTTGTATCTGCATTACTCTCTTCGATTAGTTTTTTCAAGGCCTTCACTTTTGCATACGTTTGCTCGATAAAGCTTTGCCCACCAAATCCTGGATTGACGCTCATAAGGCAAACCACGTCAATATCTTGTATGCAATCGTTAAGGAGGGCAACAGGTGTATGTGGATTCAATGCTACACCTGCTTTCATTCCCGATGCTTTGATTTTTTGAAGACTGCGATGTAAATGTGTACACGCCTCATAATGTACAGTCAAAACGGCTGCGTTTAGTGCAGCAAATGTCTCGATGTAACGATCCGGATCAACGATCATTAAATGTACATCTAATGGCTTTTTTGCGTGTGCCGCAATTGCTTTTAAGACAGGCATGCCAAAAGATATATTGGGGACAAAAACCCCGTCCATGATATCAATATGAAACCAGTCTGCTTTACTTTCGTTGAGCATTTCACAATCCCTTTGAAGGTTGGCGAAATCGGCGGCCAGGAGTGAGGGTGCAATGATTTTTGTCATAGAATTTATAAAAAAAGCAACCCGAAGGTTGCTTGGTGTTTAGCCTAAATAGGTTTTTAAGATTTTACTGCGTGATGTGTGTTTCAAACGGCGAATGGCTTTTTCCTTGATTTGACGTACACGTTCGCGCGTGAGATCAAAGGTTTCCCCAATTTCCTCTAAGGTCATTGCGTGCTGCTCACCAAGGCCGAAGTACAATCGAACCACGTCGGCTTCTCGCGGTGTAAGGGTTTCGAGTGCGCGTTCAATTTCAGTTTTCAATGATTCGTGCAACAATGTTCGATCTGGATTTGGAGACTCCCCGCTATTCAATACATCATAGAGATTGGAGTCTTCTCCCTCAACCAAGGGTGCATCCATGGAGACATGACGCCCAGAATTCTTTAGTGATTCTTTCACATCGTTGACCGTCATATCCAGTTCCTTGGCAATTTCTTCTGCCGAGGGAGCCCGCTCGTGAGCTTGCTCTAGGAAAGCATATGTTTTGTTGATTTTATTAATCGATCCAATCTTGTTCAGGGGAAGGCGGACGATTCGAGATTGTTCTGCCAATGCTTGTAGAATGGACTGTCGAATCCACCATACAGCATAAGAAATAAACTTGAATCCTCTTGTTTCATCAAAACGTTTGGCGGCTTTGATGAGGCCTAAATTGCCTTCGTTGATTAAGTCTGGAAGAGTAAGTCCTTGGTTTTGGTATTGTTTTGCTACAGACACCACAAAGCGCAGATTGGCTTTTGTGAGTTTCTCTAGAGCGATTTGATCTCCCGCTTTGATGCGCTGAGCCAGTTCTACTTCTTCTTCGGCGGTAATCAAATCAACTTTCCCGATCTCTTGTAAATACTTGTCGAGGGAGGCTGTTTCGCGATTGGTTACCTGTTTGGTGATTTTAAGTTGTCTCATCTACTTTTTCTTCTACTAGGTTATACGATCAAAAATGCATTTTGTTACATCAGAACAAAAAAAAACCATCCGAAAGGATGGTTTTTTTTGATTTGCTTATTGACGCTTGGGTTTTTCCTTGCGTTCAGGGCGCGGTAACAAGGCTTTTCGAGACACTTTTTCTTTGCGTGTTCTCGAATCGATTCCAAAGTATTTCACCTCTAGAACATCTCCAAGATTAACAACGTCGCTGACATTTTCGGTGCGTTCCCATGCCAATTCTGATACGTGTAAAAGGACTTCATTGCCTGGTGCTTCTGTATATTCTACAACGGCACCAAAGTCGAGCATTTTAATCACTTTCACTTCGTAAGTGTTTCCGACAACAGGTTTGAATGTAATCGAATCGATTTTTGCTTCAACCATGGCAATTCCTTCTGCTGACGTTCCAAGGATTTCTACAATTCCTTCTTCGGTTACAGGATCTTCATTGATCACAATGGTACATCCAGATTCTTTTTGAAGCTCTTGTATCACTTTTCCACCAGGGCCAATCAATGCACCAATGAATTCATTGGCAATAATGCGGTTGATCATTCGAGGCGCATGTGATTTTACATCTTCATTTGGAACTGCGATGGTTTCTACAAGCTTCTCAAGAATGTGCAAGCGTCCTTGTTTGGCTTGGTCGAGTGCTTGGGTAAGGATTTCATAGCTGAGTCCTTTGATTTTGATGTCCATTTGACAGGCAGTGATCCCGTTTTTGGTTCCAGTTACTTTAAAGTCCATATCACCCAAGTGGTCTTCATCGCCAAGGATGTCTGAAAGTACGGCAAACTTATCGCCGTCGCTGATGAGGCCCATAGCGATCCCCGAAACAGGATTGGTGATTTGTACCCCGGCATCCATCAACGCCATTGTTCCAGAACAAACGGTTGCCATAGAGGAAGAACCATTGGATTCAAGAACCTCTGAGACTACACGCACAGTGTAGGGGCAATCATCGGGCATTACTTTTTTAAGGGCGCGTTGGGCAAGGTTACCGTGACCTACTTCACGACGGGAGGTTCCGCGGAGTGGACGTGCTTCTCCAGTACAAAAAGGAGGGAAGTTATAGTGCAAGTAGAAGTTTTCTTCTCCTTGTTCGGTGGGTAGATCAATGATGTTTGCTTCGCGGGAAGTTCCTAAGGTTACCGTGGCCAACGCTTGTGTTTCACCACGGGTAAAGACTGAAGATCCGTGAGTGGAGGGAAGGTAGTCTACTTCGCACCATATTGGACGAATGTCGGTGGTTTGACGGCCATCGAGACGAATTCCTTCGTTCAACACAAGATCGCGAACCGCTTTCTTTTGTGCACCACTAAAATATTTTGAAATCAAGTCTCCCTTTTCTTCCAACTCTTCTTCGCTGAAGTCGGCTTTGATGGCATCCTTTACTTCGCTAAAAGCTAATCCACGCTCTGCTTTTCCAGCCCCTTGTTTGGCAATATCGTAGCAGGCTTGGTAGGCTTTTTCGTGAATTTGCTTCTCGAGTGCTTCATCGTGCTCCTCTTCTTCATATTCACGTGTTTCTTTCTTGCCTACGGCTTCAGCCAAACGAACTTGTGCAGCAATCTGTGCTTTGATGGCTTCATGACCAAAGGCGATGGCATCGACCATTTCCTGTTCGGAAATTTCATCAAATTCTCCTTCTACCATGGCCACAGAATCCTCACTAGCACCGATCATGATGTCGATATCAGATTCAAGCAATTGGGCCGAGCTGGGGTTGATGATGAGTTCACCATCAATTCTTCCTACACGGACTTCAGAGATCGGATACTCAAATGGAATATCGGATAGTTGAATGGCAGCAGATGCCGCTAAGCCGGCTAGGGCGTCGGGTTTGACATTCTCGTCATGCGACATAAGCTGGATCATGACCTGTGTTTCGGCGTGATAATCCTTTGGGAATAGCGGACGCAGCACACGGTCGACCAAGCGCATGGTTAGAATTTCTTCGTTGCTAGGACGGGCTTCGCGTTTGAAGAACCCACCAGGGAATCGTCCAGCCGCAGCGAATTTTTCGCGGTAGTCTACCGTTAAGGGTAAAAAGTCTACAGGACTTGCTTTACGTGCCGATACGGCTGTAGCAAGCAACATACAGTCACCTGAACGAACAACCACCGATCCATCGGCTTGTTTGGCAAGTTTTCCTGTTTCTATGGTAATGGTACGCCCATTACTCAGTTGAATCTCTTCAGAGAAAGTTTTTGGAATCATTTTTTTTCATTTTAAGTTAACCTAAAGGAGTTGTTGTGTTGGGTCTGTAGGTCGCCAATGAAAAACGTTGATTCAGCTTTTTTTGGAATAGTGTTTTATTTACGGATGCCTAGCTCCTTGATGATAGAACGGTAACGCTCAATATCTTTTGCTTTGAGGTAATCCAATAAACTACGGCGTTTTCCTACCAATTTGACAAGAGAACGCTCGGTGTTAAAATCTTTTCTGTTCGACTTCAAATGTTCTGACAAATGGTTGATGCGATAGGAAAATAAGGCAATTTGACCTTCTGCAGATCCCGTGTCAGTTTTTGAATTCCCGTGTTGGGCAAAGATTTCTTCTTTTTTTTCTTTTGTTAAATACATGCGAATATTATTTCAATGATTGTTATGTAATGGCCTTTTGGGCGCTGCAAATATACACTATTTTATTGAGCGCCAAAGAATTTGATTAGTTTCTTACCGCTTGATTTTGAACCAAATCGATGTAAAGATTGACCTTGTCCTTGAGTACTTTACGGTGTGAAATAAAGTCGAGAAACCCTTTTTCGAGCAAGAACTCACTGGTTTGGAAACCGTCTGGAAGATCCTTCCCAGTAGTGTCTTTCACTACCCGCGGCCCTGCGAACGCGATAAGGGCACCAGGTTCTGCAATGTTGATGTCACCCAGCATGGCAAATGAGGCAGTGGTTCCACCGGTTGTTGGGTCGGTGCACAAAGAGATGTAGGGGAGTTTAGCCTCTGCCAATTCGGCCAATTTTGCACTTGTTTTGGCCATTTGCATCAGCGAAAAAGCGGCTTCCATCATGCGTGCCCCACCTGACTTTGAAATGAGTAAAAAAGGTAGCTGGTGTTCGATAGCATGATCGATAGCGCGGGCAATTTTTTCTCCAACAACCGAGCCCATGGAACCTCCAATGAACGAAAAATCCATGCATGCAATAACCATGTCATTGCCCTTTGATTTTCCGACGGCTGTGCGGATGGCATCTTTCAGTCCCGTTTTCTTTTGGGTTGATTTTAATCGGTCAGCATATTTCTTGGTGTCCGAAAACTTCAACATGTCCTTGGCAACAACCTCACTGTGTAGCTCGGTAAATTCATTGTTGTCAAACAGAATTTCAAAATACTCCTTACTTCCAATCCTGACGTGATATTCGTCTTCAGGACTAACATAAAAATTCTCAGCCAGTTCCTGTGTTTCTACGATTTTTCCCGTTGGGGTTTTGTACCACAGGCCTTTAGGAATATCTTTCTTTTCTTCCGTTCGGGTTTGAATCCCTTTCTCACTTCGTTTAAACCAACTCATACGACTAGCTTTTGGTTATGCTAATGTATTTATATTGTTCAAATCTTCAAACGCTTTGATCAACCTTTGTTTGAAAGTTTCTTCGCCCAAACGCAACCATTTACGCGGATCATAATATTTCTTATTGGGCTGATCGTCTCCTTCTGGATTTCCAATTTGCGAGTTGACATACTCATACTGATCGTTCATGTAGTCGCGCACTCCTTCGGTGAAGGCATATTGCAAGTCCGTATCAATGTTCATCTTAATTACCCCGTAACCAATCGCTTCGCGGATTTCTTCTACGGTTGATCCAGACCCTCCATGAAATACAAAATCAACCGTGTTTTCAGCTACCTTGTAGTGTTCACTGATGTATTGCTGTGAGTTTTTCAAAATTTTGGGGGTCAGTTTCACATTCCCCGGTTTGTAAACCCCATGAACGTTTCCGAAGGCTGCTGCCACAGTAAATTGGTTGCTTACTGCTATCAATTCTTCATAAGCATAGGCCACTTCTTCGGGTTGAGTGTAGAGTTTGGATACATCGACATCGCTGTTGTCAACACCGTCTTCTTCTCCGCCCGTAATCCCCAATTCTATTTCGAGTGTCATGCCCATTTTGGCCATGCGGGTCAAGTACTGTTTACACAATGCAATGTTTTCCTCCAACGGTTCCTCTGAGAGATCGATCATGTGAGAGCTGAACAAAGGTTTTCCGTTGGCTTTATAGAATTCTTCACCGGCATCCAAAAGCCCATCCACCCATGGGAGGAGATTTTTGGCACAGTGATCGGTATTGATTATGACGGTCGCTCCGTACAATTCTGCCAACTCGTGAATGTGTTTGGCGCCTGCAACTGCTCCAGCAATAGCGGCTTTTTGTCCATCATTTTTCAGCCCCTTTCCAGCATTGAACTGGGCACCGCCATTTGAAAATTGGATGATGACTGGGCTATTCAGTTGCGCCGCTGTTTCCATGACTGTATTGATGGAATTGCTTCCAATTACATTGACAGCTGGGAGAGCAAATTGTTTTGATTTTGCGAATTCAAACAGGGCCTGAACATCCTGGCCTGTAATCACTCCGGAAGGGAAAGTCGTTTTCATAAATCTGGTTTTCTAGGCCACAAAAATACACAAATTGATCAAAAAGGATAGTTTATCCCAACATTAAAAACGGCTCTTTTTAATGCGATTTGCGAACCCCAACGATCGTTGACAGGCAGAGAGGGGTCATAGGTTTTGAAGGCCGTATCGATGCGAAAAACAAAATAGTCAAAATCGTATCGGAAGCCCACACCCGATCCCACTGCGATGTCCTGTAAATCACGGAACCCTTTAAACAATTGCTCAGGGTCTGTAATGTTATTGGCGACATTCCAGATGTTGCCTGCGTCTACAAACAAGGCACCTTTGATTGGGCCAATGATCGGGAAGCGATATTCCAAGTTCAGCGCAAGTTTAAAATTGGCTTCATTAAATTCATTGACACCAATAGCATTTCCAGGCCCAAGTTTGTAGGCATTCCACGCCCGATTATCATTCGCCCCTCCGGCGTAATACGATCGAGTAAATGGAATGAAGTTGGCGTTGCCATAGGGGAGGGCAATTCCTGAAAAAGCCCGCATGGCAAGGATGCGTTCGCGGCCAACTTCCCAATGCTTGATGTAGCTGCTTTCCGCTTTAAAATATTGTGAGGGCGTAAGATTAAAAATTTGCCTTGACCCGTTGGCCGTTGGCGCACCTTTTCCCCATCGTAAGGCGGCCGATAATAGATTTCCTACCCATTCTACCCGCATTCTAAATTGAGAAAAGTTTTCATCTAGCAAACTCTCCTGATTGTTTTTTATCCAAGTGAGTGAGGAACCAACGATGAAGTTATTTGCTGTTAATCGGGTTTGTCGCTCCGCAATGGTGGCTACTCTGGTGTATTCGTTGTCTTGTTTGTTAATGGTTGTGTTTTCTTCCAATACATCTTCAATAAACCGTGCTGTTCCTTGTGGAATGTTCAATACGCCTTGCTCGTTTAGATAAGGATTGTTGTCACCAAGCGACTGCGCAACATTGAGTAAGCGTTCGTAGGAGTTGCGATAAACATTAAAATAGTTTTCAATGGCTTTATTATTGACAAACTCTATGTCGGCCAGTTTGAAATTCAATGTGTGAAACTTCTTGGGCTGCCAAACATACTCCAATGAACCCGTAAAATTTTGACGGTCCAGCCCAATGTTCTCTTGCAATGAAATTCCAAGCAGGATATTCGTTCGCGCATTGGTGTTTTGGGTAAAATTTTGTGCGATCATTCTCGGTGCCCAAAAACGGGGTAACCTTAAATTTAGTGTTCCTCCCACTTCAAAAAGGTTGAAGAAGGCGTCTTTTTCTTCGGCAACATCGCGCGACGACCCAATGGTTCCTTTGATCCCTAATTCCAAAATTTCAGCACCGCGAAATACATTTCTGCTCAACAAGGAACTTCCCAAGGTAATGCCAATGTCCTGAATGTTTGAGTGCGAGACATCTGCATTGAATCCGAGAGAAAAACGCTCTTTTGGTTGTAAAAAGATGGAGGAATTGAGTTGGGTAGAATCTTTTTTTGCGGGGGTATAGGTAATGGAGGGGTATTTGAAATTTTGTAATGAATTGAAATAGCCATACGTTTTTTTCCTCTCCGCACTGCTATAGGGAGAGTTTTGTTCGATGGTGATGCCCTTGGTCAGTATTTCGGGTTTGTATTTCAGTTTCCCCACGGAATAAAGGGTGATCCCTTTGTAGACGATGGAATCGGTGTAAATGGAAAAGGGATTGTTTTTTTCTTCAATAAATACATTGACATTATCGATTTTTTGCACGCGATAGGGAACTTCGCGGAGGGTGTCTTGCACCCGAACTTGCGCATTTTTTATTTCAATAACCAACGGAATTGTTGTATCGATACCCAGACTGTCTTTAAAGGCTTTGAAACGAATACTGCGTTGCTGAAAATTGAGAATCCCATTATTATTCATCAAGGCTACAATTCGTTCTCTTTCATTATTGAGTTGTTCAATAACAAAGGGTTTTCCGGATTGGAGCAAACTCTCAGAGGCGTGGGCTTTGAAAATGGAATCAACATCTTGCGAGGCAATTACAGGGGTAATGCTGTCGAGCGTAAACCGGGGACCAGTCTCAATCTGATAGTCTACCGTTGCTTTTTGACCGTCGAGGTAGTTGACGGTGGCGTTGGTTTTTGTCGTAAAATAGCCAAGACTTTGATAATATTCTTTGAAGCGTTCTTTGGTTGTTGTCACCAATACAGAGTCGACCAGGGCTGGGGGTTCTCCTGTTCTTTTCAACCATTCATTAAACCCAATGGCATACGACCTTGCCCGTTGGACTTGTTTTTCAGACAAGGCTTTTTCAAGGCGTTCTTTTCTTTTCTTTTTTTTAGAGAGCCAACGATCAAAACGCTCTCCCGGCTGGTTGTTGGCCAGTTGATAGATGTTTAACTTGAGCGGTATACCAAAAAGGCGTTGGTTGACCTTGGTTTGTGACAATGCCAATACAGGGTCTTGTATGAGGGGTTTGTCGTTTTTAGCAAAACTTTGTTTGACAATAAGGTACTGGTTGGGTGTCAATTTTTTTGTCCCAGCACAGTTGGCCAAAGTCAAGCTTAGCCAAATCAGAATCATTACTTTTGTGCAAGGTAAACGCAAAGGGCACCACTTTTTTTCAAAAATACATCATTTATGATTACCAATAATATTCGCAAACGCATTCAAGCGTTAAGATTGAAAAAGAATCGTCAGCGTGAGCAATTGTTTGTGGTAGAAGGGAAAAAGGCGGTCGCATCGTTTCTCGATAGTGCGTTAAAACTTCATTCGTTATTTTTCACCGATGCTTTCACTCATCCGCAAGGGCAGCAGATCAGTGCGGAGGATATGCAACGCATGAGTCATCTTAAAAATGCCTCCAATGTTTTGGCTGTTTTTTCCTTACCTAAGGAGACAACACTCCCGACGACAGGACCAATAGTCGTTTTGGACGGGGTGAGTGATCCTGGGAATTTGGGTACCATGATTCGTCTGTGTGATTGGTTTGGTATTTGCCATATCGTTTGCAGTGCCGATACCGTCGATTGTTTCAACCCCAAAGTGGTACAGGCCACCATGGGTTCTTTGGCGAATGTGCGTTGTCATTACACCGATCTTGTGCCTTATCTAGAAACCATTCAATCGCCCATTTATGGCACTTTTATGGAAGGAACATCGGTATACGATCTTGCTTTTCCAAGGGAGAGTGTCTTTGTTTTTGGGAGTGAAGCCCATGGTATTTCATCCCCTGTCAAGGAGCGTATTACCATGTCGATGACCATTCCAAAATCATCTTCAACCACTGCCGAAAGCCTCAATGTCGCCATGGCTGCAGGGGTTGTATTGGGTGTGGTAGGGCAACAGTTATTCAAAGGTTAAGTTAATCACCAATCCCTCGGTTCTTAAATTGGTGATATAGCCTGTCCATGGGCTTGCTCCGTTCTCTATATTGTCGGGAAGGAGTTCATTGTTGATCGAAAAAATCCCCCGTATGGAAGGCGAAAACTTAAAGTATTCTAGATAAAACTCGACTCCAACACCTACTTCATAATTGAAGGTTTGGGAAGTTACCCGAAAAACAGCGTTGAAATTGTCGTCGTTGTTTTTTTCATTGCTCGACAAATTAAACGAAGTGGACACTCCGCCAACGAGAAAAGGACGCCAGTTGTTGATTCGGTTGGCATTGAACTTTAACAACAACGGCAGATGGATGTAGGTAGACTTTACCTCGCGAAGGAGCATTCCCTCTGATGCAAGGGGAAGGTCTGGGAAATATTCGATGATTCCCTCGGGATACAATAAATCGCGCTGAGAGTAATAAAGCCCAGGCTCAAGACGGAGATTCAGGTTTTTGTGTAAGCGCAAGTCCCCAACCAGGCCCACATTAAACCCCGTGTTTTTTACAATTTCAATATTTTGTAAACCTAATCCTCGGCGGTTTCCAGAGAACGTTCGTATGGGGGAAACGGCATAATTGCTCACATATTCGATTTTATAACCATAATTGTTAAAACCAAAAAAATAGCCGTAATGCAACGTCCGATTGTCAAAGGTTTGCAGGTTTTGTACCCGTTCGCGCACCTGATAATATTGTGCATAGGAGAGGTTGCTCATCGAGAGCAATCCCAAGCAAAACAGATGAAAAAGTCTTTTTATGTCAGGGCTTTGTCGCACAATATATCGAAGCAACCCCTAAGGTTTGTGGGCGATCTTCTACCTCTATAAACCCTATTTTTCGCAAAATATTGTTGAAGGCCTCCCCATGGGGAAACGCCGCCGCTGAAGCAGAAAGATAGGTGTAGGCTTTTTCGTCTTTGGATAAAAGTTTTCCCATGAAGGGCACAATCAGCTGACTGTAGAATTGATAGCCCTGTTTGAAAGGGAATTTTGTGGGTACGGCCGTTTCCAAAATGACCAAGCGACCCTGTGGACGCAAAACGCGAAAGATCTCTTGCAGCCCCGTTTGAAGGTTTTCAAAGTTTCGAACCCCAAAGGCAACCGTGACCAAATCAAAGTGACTGGAGGGGTATTCGAGCTGTTCGCTATCGCCAATCACCATTTCAATGGTGTTTTCCAATTGTTGCTGGGTAACCTTTTCTTGACCAATGGCCAACATCCCAGGTGAAATATCAAGCCCAATGATCTCTTTGGCCTTTGTTTTCGTCAGCGCGATGGCCAAATCTCCAGTCCCCGTCGCAATGTCCAACACGCGTTGTGGTTGAATTTCAGTACCCAATCGCACCACTTTTCTACGCCACGACTGGTCGATGCCCAACGAAATGACACGGTTGAGACGGTCGTATTGCGTTGAAATTCCATCGAACATTTGGGTGACCTGTTCTTTTTTGCTTTTCTCGGGATCTTTGTAGGGCGTTACCGTCTTTTTCATAGATGACAAAGATAATTCATTTTCAATCACGAAAATGGAGGGGCACTATCCATTCCTTTGAAACTTTAGTATATTTGATCCAAGGAATGAAACCTACCTCATGAAAATCATCATTGCTGGAGCGGGGGAAGTTGGCTTCCATTTGGCCAAATTACTCTCCTTTGAGTCGCACGACATCACACTCATTGATACGCACAAAGAACGTTTAAATTACGCAGAAAATCATTTAGACATCAAAGCGATCAAGGGAAATGCAAGCTCCTTGGATGTGCTTGCCGAGTCTCAAGTGCACGATTCCGATTTGTTTATTGCGGTCACCCAACAAGAAACGACCAACCTTGCCATTTGTGCCATTGCCAAGCAAATGGGTAGTCAGCGCACCATTGCCCGTATTTCCAACGGGGAGTTTATTCAGCAACAAGAAACCGTCGATTTTCAAAAACTGGGAATCGATGAATTGATCTCTCCCGAAGAGTTGGCCTCTGCGGAAATTTTACAACTCCTCGACCAGTCAGCATTCAGCGACAGTTATGAATTCGAAGAAGGCGCACTCACCCTTGTGGGTACTACCCTCGAAGCATCTGTTCCCTTTGTGGGCAAAACGGTCAAGGAAGCTGCACAAATTTTTCCCGATATCCATTTTATGCCCATTGCCATTCAACACGAAGGGGCCGACTACACCACCATACCTCGCGGGGATACGACTTTTCAGGCCAACGATTTGGTCTATTTTATTACGCTCAAAGAAGGGGTAGAAGAGTTATACAAATTGACAGGCAAGAACAAAGCGGTCATTAAAAACGTCATGATTCTTGGGGGTGGAAAGATTGGATTCAATACGGCCAAACTCCTCTGCGCACAAAAATTTAAAGTGGTCCTGGTCGAGCAAAACAAACAAAAAGCGTTTGAAATTGCCGATCAACTTCCCGAGGTAATGGTCATTCATGGTGATGGTCGCAATGTTGAGGTCCTTGAAGAGGAAGGACTCGAAGCCATGGACGCTTTTATTGGCGTGACCGAAAATTCGGAAACCAATATACTGTCCTGTTTGATGGCCAAATCCAAGCAAGTCAACAAAACCATTGCTTTGGTGGAAAACATGGACTATTTCCAGTTGTCTCATTCCATTGGGATCGACACCTTGATCAATAAAAAATTGCTTACAGCCAATACTATTTTCCGATACATACGGCGCGGGGAAGTGGTTGATTTAACCACCTTGAGCAGTCTGAATACCGAAATCCTAGAGTTTGTTGCCAAGCCCGATTCTAAAGTGACGGGGCAGAAGATCAAAGCGTTAGATTTTCCTCGATCAGCCACCATTGGCGGGGTGATTAAAAACGGCACAGGCATTATTGCTTTAGGGGACTATTGCATTGAAGCGGGCGACCGAGTGGTGGTTTGTTGTCTGCCGCGTGCCCTCAGTAAGGTCGAAAGTCTATTTTTATAGCATGCACAAACTCAATACAGAAATCATTGTCTATCTCTTGGGAGTACTCTTGCTCTTCAACGGTGGGTTTATGCTTCTCGCTTCTATTGTGAGTGTAATGACACAAGATGGAGCCACCCTTGATTTATGTAAGGCGGCAGCCATTACTCTTATCACGGGTGCTGTTTTTATGCTCACCACGCGCAACCATACCAAACAGCTCAACAAACGCGAAGGATACTTGGTGGTCACAGGAGGGTGGGTGTTGATGACCCTCACGGGCATGTTACCTTACCTAATTTCGGGGGTCTTCCATGACGTTGCCAGTGCCTTTTTCGAAACTATGTCGGGGTATACTACTACGGGGTCTTCTGTGCTGAATGACATTGAAAGCGTACCCAAGGGACTTTTGTTTTGGCGCAGCACCACCCATTGGATTGGAGGGATGGGGATCATCGTATTGGCCATTGCGATTCTACCGCTTTTGGGCATTGGTGGGATGCAGTTGTTTGCCGCCGAAGCACCGGGCCCCAGTAGCGATAAATTGCACCCACGCATCACCGATACCGCCAAGCGCTTGTGGTTTATCTACGTTGGATTTACCTTGGCCGAAACCCTTTTGTTGTGGGCGGCAGGAATGTCCCTGTTCGATGCCATCAACCATGCCATGAGCACCGTTTCTACCGGTGGGTTTTCTACCAAGAATGCCAGTATTGCTTTTTGGAACGATCAGCCCTTAATCCAATACATTATCCTTTTGTTCATGTTTTTGGCGGGCATCAATTTTGTTCTGAACTATTTTGTACTCACAGGCAAATGGCGCAAACTCATCCATGACGAGGAATTTCGTTTTTATAGCCGAACGGTCGTATTGTGTGCGCTCTTTTCGGCGGTCATGATTTATTTTTTTGCCGAGACTTCTACCCATTCTTTTGATTACCCAGCGGTATGGGGACCCATGGAAAGCGCTTTCCGTCACGCCTTTTTTCAGGTCACTGCAGTGGTGACCACGACCGGGTTTGTGACCGCCGATTTCACGGCTTGGACACCTTTACTGACTTTGGTGTTTTTTGGCTTGATGTTTTTGGGCGGTTCAGCGGGCTCAACCTCGGGTGGGGTCAAGGGTGTACGGCACTACTTGATGATAAAAAGTGGTTTATTGGAATTCAATCGGGCGCTTCATCCCAATGCCATTCTACAGATCCGTTATAACAACGCACTCTTGACCGAAAAGGTACTGCAAAACATCTACGGTTTTTTTATCCTTTACATGCTCTCTTTCATTATGGGGGCATTGGGCTTCTCCATTCTAGGGCTCGATTTTATCTCGGCCCTTGGTGTATCGGCCTCTAGTCTGGGGAATGTAGGACCGGCTTTGGGTGATTTTGGGCCAGCTTACTCCTTTGCAGGACTATCTACTGCTGGCAAATGGTGGGCGTCTTTTCTTATGTTGTTGGGGCGCTTAGAACTCTTCACGGTCTTGATTATCTTCACCCCCTTTTTCTGGAAAAAAGTTTAGTAGTTATATCTTCCTTTCCACCGGGATTTTAAGAATTCTCGGAATTGGTCTTCTTTGGGATTACCTCCTGGCGCGTAAAATATTCGTCCTTGAAGCGCATCGGGCAGGTAGTGCTGCTGAATAAAGTTTTGGGGATAGTCGTGCGGGTACTGGTAGCCAGCACCGTAGTCCAATTCTTTCATTAATGCCGTGGGAGCGTTGCGCAAATGCAGGGGGACCGGCAAGTTACCGGTTTCTCTCACCACGGCCAGACTGTCGTCAATGGCTTTGTACGCGGCATTGCTTTTTGGGCTGGCGGCCAAATACGTCACGCATTGACTCAAGATGATTCGCCCTTCGGGAAGCCCAATGGCTTGTACGGCTTGGAAGCAGTTGTTTGCCAGTACCAAGGCCGTTGGATTGGCATTACCGATGTCTTCTGACGCAGCGATGAGCAATCTGCGCGCGATGAATTTCACATCTTCCCCGCCTTCAATCAGTCGGGCCAACCAGTACACCGCTGCATTGGGGTCGCTGCCGCGGATGGATTTGATCAATGCCGAGGCAATATCGTAGTGGAGATCGCCTTGTTTGTCAAAATGTAACGGATTGGTTTGCGCATGGTGCAGGACTTTTTCGTTAGTGATTTCGATGTCAGTTTCGGCACTTGCCATGACCACCAGTTCCAACAAGGACAGTAATTTCCGCGCATCTCCCCCCGATAGGCGTAGTAAGGCCTCATCTTCGCTCAGGGTAATCTTTTTTTTCTGGAGTATGGGGTCATTTTCTATCGCTCGATGGAGTAAGGTCTGAAGATGTTTCTTTTCCAGCGCCTTTAATGTGAAGGTTTGACAGCGTGATAAAAGGGCATTGATGACTTCAAAGCTCGGGTTTTCTGTGGTGGCGCCAATGAGTACAACATACCCTTTTTCGACGGCCCCCAAGAGGGCGTCCTGTTGGGCTTTACTGAAACGATGAATTTCATCAATGAATAAAACCGCACTTTTTTTGGTGAATAAGCCGCCGTTGTTTTTTGCTTTCTCAATCACTTCCCGCACCTCTTTCACCCCGGCTTGAATGGCCGAAAGGGCATAGAAAGGGCGTTCGTGCTGTTGCGCCATTAAATGGGCGAGGGTGGTTTTTCCCGTTCCGGGAGGCCCCCAGAATAGGAGGGAAGGGAGGTTTCCACTGGCAATCATGGGCGTCAATGCCCCATGCGGGCCCACCAAATGATCTTGTCCAACATAGTCGTCCAGTATTTTTGGACGCATTCTTTCGGGGAGGGGAGCCTGCATCTTTAGTGGTGTTCGCGTTGACGAATGACTTCATAGAGGACGGTTCCGCAGGCAACCGAAACATTCAACGAGGCGATTTTACCGTGCATGGGAAGTTTTGCGGTAGCTTCAACCAATTTCAGTACCCCTTTGCTAATGCCTTTTTCCTCTGAACCCATGACCAACGCAAGCGGTCCGTTCAGTTGGTGTTGATAAATGGTTTGATCCGCTTTTTCGGTGATCCCAAGGGTTTTTATTCCGTGTGCTTGCAAAAGGTAGAGTGCATCTTTAAGATGATCAACACGTACGAGGGGCACACTAAAAATTCCTCCGGCGGAGGTTTTAATGGTATCGGCCGTAATGCGGGCGCTGCCTGTTTGGGGAATAATAATAGCGGTGACTCCAGTCGCCGCTGCCGAACGGATGATCGCTCCAAGGTTGCGGGTATCGGTGATTTGGTCCAGTAACAGGAACAGTCCTTGCTGTCCGATGGTAGGGTCTTGCTCCAAAAGCGCTTCCAAATCTACAAAGGCAATGGGTGAAATACTGGCCACAGCCCCTTGATGATTCCGTTGATTGAACCGTTCAAGACGCTCTTTGGGGACGTAACTGTGGGGAATGTTTTGTTCCCGCAGTTGCATTTCGAGTTGTTGTATGAGTGGCCCTTTTTGTCCTTTCAGGAGCCATACTTTTTCGATGGTTTTCTCCGCTTTTATACATTCTTGTATGGCGCGAATCCCATAGATTTCTTGTTTTTCCATCCCCATTGGTTTGGCTATGAAGATAAAAAAAACCCACCGAAAGGTGGGTTTCTTCATTTACTATTTACAACGTTCTATCGACGTGTCAATGTAACGGGTACAGGATAGGTAGAGGCGCTAAAGCAACCTAAGTCTACACATGTTCCAAAGAGGGCTTCGTAACTTCCCGTACAAGAGAAGAAATAAGCACTACCTGATTGGTTGATGTATGGTCCTGAATAACCAAATGTAGAATCAGCAAGCAATTCTGAACGTCCAGTTGCTGCAGCAGTTTCAGGATCTACGGTTACGTTTAAGTGTTTACCGGGACCAAACATATCTACAAAACGGATGCCTACATCGGTAGCAACAGCTTCTACTGTAGGTGCAGCAGGAGCCCATCCGAAGATGTTGTCTCCAACCACTACATCGTACGTACCCACTGCGTCAGCGGTAACGAAAGGACAGAAGAAAGGCACATCCCATGTATAGGCACCAAGAAGGGCTTCACCTGTCGCATCACCGTTTAGAGTAGTGTGGTCAAATGAACGACCATCAGTCGTTGTGATGACTGCTCTAAACTGAACCAAGTCACCAGGAGTAACATCTGAAGTGGTCAGACCCAATGCAGCAAGTGCATCAGCAGCTGAAACGGCCATGTTGGCTGGGAAAGTAGAGGTAGAGTACACTTCTACAGCAGCACTTTCTGTACGGCTGCTTTTGTAGTATACACTGGCCATCAAGGTATACGATTCAACGTTGTTGGTCGCGTCTTTCAATTCACCCGAGTAAATGGAACCAGAGGCATCGTTCAAGTCGAATACCGAAGTCCCATCAGGAGTGATGGTTACCAAAGCTCCAGAGGGAGGAATGGCAAGGACTTTATTCTCATCCATACAAGACACGAGGCCGATGAGGACGAGTAGCGTTAATGTAAGTAATTTTATATTTTTCATAATGAACTATATTTTAGTTATCCCAGAATACGCGTTGCGTGTGATCCGCTTTTTGTGAGATATTGTTGTTATTATCCACTTCAGTTCTTGGGTAGAAGAATGAAGTAATAAAGTCGTTATTCGACGACTTCAACAAAGGTTGAAGACCTTCAGGCTTGTCTGTTCTTCTGAACGTGTTGTATGCTTCAACACCATTTCCGAAGAGTGCCAAACGGTACTCGTTGATGATGAGTCCCATTTTGTCTGAAGATGTTGCCCATAACGAGGCAGCATTGCCGCTTCCACAAACTTCTTCTACATAGGCGCTGATGCTAGAAGCGATACCGTCGTTCCAAGTACTCAACTGCGCAGCACCCGTAGCACCACGGAAGTTGATCGCTCCTGCGTTTCCTTGGTCGGCAGCAAAGGTCGTTACTTTCTCAAACGACTGCTCAATTCCTGATTGCAAGAACGCACGTGCATCCGCTTCGTTACCGTTGGCCATGTGCCACTCCGCAATCATAAAGTGCGTGTAGGCAGAAAGCATCACTGGAGACATTCCAGCACCTCTAAGTCCTTCTTCACGACCGGCAACTGCAATGGCAGCTCCATCGTCAAAACGTCCACCAAACGGATAGATTCCATAGGCAGTTCTCAACCCTCCATCGGGTGGAATACCGTCGTTATCTCCATGATCTCTTCCCCAGTAACCAGCACTAGAGCTTGATCCTGGATCGATATCATTGTATCCAATGTAGCAGAAGATTTCATCTGGACCATAGTGGCTTGGACGTCTTTCGTTTCCACAAGGGATTTCGTTGTCGTCGTTGTCGGTCACATCGTCATCTTGACGATAGAAGTAGTAGGCCGCACGAATGTCCGCTACGTTTTTCTTACCAACAAACTCATTCATGTATGTATTCGACATATAGTCGGCAACATCTGCAGGAAGATCGTAGTTGGATACGAAACGTGGGTGACGGCTGTCAGGGTTCGCGTTAAGCGTACCGTAGTTCACTTGGAAGTCGTGTGCTTTGGCAACGATTAGATCATCACCTGCACTCGCGATCAAAGCGTTGATGCGCGCTGCATCATCTCCTTCAGCAGCGTTACGTCGTTGTAAACGTAACTTGAATTCTAAGGTGTTGGTGAATCTTGTCCACTTGGCACGGTCACCACCATAGATCAAATCGTTTGAAGGTGATTGTGATTCTACTGCAAAGTGATCTCTCGCTTCGTTGATCAAAGCCAAGGCCGCGTTGTATACGTCAGCACCTGAATCTGTAGAAGGGTTAAGGTTTTCAACCCCTTGTGCAGCTTCTGTGTAAGGCACATCTCCGATAAAGTCAACAAGAGTAATCATGGTATACGCCTTGATCACTTTGGCAATTCCAACGTGTGTTTCCCATCCTTTTTCAAGGGCTTTAGGAACCAAGTTGTTGTAATCAGTGAAGATGTCTGAATATGCATCGTTCCACATGCCGTTCATGTTGGTGGTGGTGTATGCATTTTCATAAAATGGTCCAAACATGTGGAGCATTCTTGTCAATTCCTGACCTTGGTCAGTGACACTGTTAAAGAACGACACCATATCCAATTGCATTGCATTGAGATAGTAGTCGAGATCCGAGCTTTCTGGAGTCAATGCATTGGGACTTTCCAAAATTTCCAACTCCGTTGTCTCGCAGGAGTTTAGCGAAAACACTATTGCAAGTGCTGCAAACGCCTGAAAACAATACTTAGTTAATTTATTCATTGTAGTCATTTTTTTTTATTTAGAATGTTGCCTTTAAGGTTAGACCTACTCTTCTAGACGATGGACCTGTAATGAAAGATAGACCCATGGCGTTTCCTACCCCTGTACTCAACATGTTGGTGTCGAAGTTTACTACATCAGGGATGTTCACTGCGTCATAGAATAAGTTCAATCCTGTTAATGTAGCACTCAAAGATCCAAATGGAGTCTTGGACAAGAAGCTTTTCGGTACATTGTAGGACAGGTTGATTTCACTTAAACGAATGGTTGTTCCGTCAAAAATCTGCAATTCTCCAGGACCAAACGAGAAGACGTCGAATCCGTAGTTGATGGCAGTAATTTGCGTCGTGTTTGGAAGGCCTGTCGACTGAGAAATCCCTTCAAGTACATAAAGTCCTTCGCGGTTTGTTCCCGGGTTCAATACCCCACGACCAACAAGGGTAGCAGCGTCTTGAGAGAACAAGTCTCCACCATGACGATACTGCCATGTAAATCCGAGGGTAAAGTCTTTATAACGCAAGTTGTTGGTCAAAGACGCTGTCCAGTCTGGGTTCGGATCACCCACAAGGAAAGGATCGGTTGTTTCTACATAGAAACCGTCATCGTCGATCAATGCATTTCCTGCATCGTCACGCTCGATAACTTGTGCCTTCATAACCCCGAGCGGTTGCCCTACAACAGCATAGTTTTGTGGGCGTCCAGCTACAACATCTGTATAAGTAAATTCTTCTACTCCTTCACCCAAGCTTTCGATCAAGTTTTCATCGGCATAGAAGTTACTAGCAATGCCCCAAGTGAAGTCATTTCCAGAGATGATCTGCGCATTGAGGTCAACTTCAGCCCCTTTCACAGAAAGTTTACCGGCGTTGACAGTCGTGCTTCTAAATCCAGTAGAACTTGGTAGAGTACGCGTGGTGATCAAGTTGGTCGTGGTTTTGTCAAACAAAGACACGTTCAAGTTGATACGGTTAAATAAACGCGTATCGATACCAACTTCCAATTCTGAGATTAATTCAGGCTGTAACGCTGCGTTACCGAGTGTGTTTGCCGTAGTGTTCAATTGGATAACTCCTGAACCTGGATCGAATGCTGTAGAGTTAAGCGACAGCAATGAACGTGTACGGTATGGAGAAGTAAATCCAGCCGACTGTCCGAAACCTACACGCACTTTAGCGTAGTTCAAGATTTCGTTTTGCAAGCTTGGGAAAGCATCTGTAGCAATCAGCGCCACACTACCTCCAGGGTAGAAGATAGAGTTGTTTTCAGCTTCGAGTACAGACGTGTAATCCTGACGAGCCTGTACATTTAGATACAGATAGTTTTTGTAGTCAAGTGTAATGTCTGTATAAATCCCTGTAATGTTTTCTTCAGAGTCATAGCTTGAAGCGTTCTGAGAAACGAAGTTGAAGTGCTTCAATACTCCGTGTACCAATTGGTTCTCACTCGTTACGTAACGTGCAGAGAAAACATTGCGACGTGAAGTGGCACCCACCAAAGCGTCGATGCCAAGATCACTGTTGATTTCAGTGCTGTATGAAAGACGAAGGTTATGGTCTTGGATCGTATTCGAACGATCCGTAGTTTGATAAATACCTAAAGCATTACCATCAACTCCACCTTTGTTTTGTGCGTGCTCAGCAAACTGAGAAGATGCATCAAGACCGTAGACATAAGAAATGCCCAACTGATCGTTGATTTGGTAGGAAGCGTTGAAGTTACCAAACACACGGTTGACCAATTCAGAGTCAAAGGCATTGGCCACTGTCCAACGTGGGTTTTGGATATCGTTACCAGAACGGTAGTAGATACTTCTACCGTCAGAGGTTTGGAAAGGTAATCCCATCAAGTCAACACTTCGTGGGGTATACATCAAGTCACCAAAAACAGAAGAGGTGAAGCTACTGCTAGAACCACTACCAAAAGAGGCAGCAATTGGAGGAGTGATATAATCGGTGTTGGCATAGTTAAGTGTCCCTCCAATGGTCAAGCCATTGTCAAGGGTAGCACGTCCACCAATACCAAGGTTGTTCTTGCGAAGGCGGTTCCCTGGGGTAAAGCCTTCATCGTCGATACGGTTGTACGTTAAACTTAAGAACCCTTTGTCTGAAGTACTTTTTAAGTTCAATGAAGTGGTGTGTACAATTCCTTGGTTGAAGAAGTTCTCCACCGGACGGTAGTTCTTGTAGGGATAGTTTGTCAAAGAAAGCTCTGTAAATTCTGGATCAACCAACGTACGGTCGTTGATACGATCGAGCGGGTGTTGTACCGTTACATAACCATTTTCTTCACCGCGGTAGTAGGCCCCAAACTGACGAGGATCGTTGATCGCAGGGTCAAAGTTAGGTCCACCATTGGAGAAGAAGAAACCAAACAATTGGTGGAAACCTCCACCGTAGTCGTTTTGGTAGTCTGGCAATACAGGATCATTCAAGAAGATACTGTGGCTTACTGTCGCCTCCATCCCTTTTTGTGTTTGGCTGGAAGAACCGTTTTTGGTGGTGACCAAGATCACCCCGTTACGTCCTTGTTGCCCGTAGAGTACCGTTGCACTCAATCCTTTAAGAATGTTAACACTTTCGATACTGTTCGGATCTAAATCCAAGAAACGACTGGACTGTGTTACTCCATTCCAGAAACTTCCACTTTCACCGTAGTTGATGCATCAAAAGGAACACCATCTACAATAAAGAGGGGTTGGTTAGAACCTGTAATCGAGGTCATCCCACGAATAACGATATTGGTACCGGAACCAGAGGTAGCTGTGGTGTTGGTAATGTTTACCCCAGCGACTTTTCCTTGTAATGTACGTGCAACGTCGGCTTGCCCTTTTTGCTCAATCTCTTCAGAGCCTACTCTTTTTACAGAGTACCCTAACGAACGAGCCTCACGCTTGATCCCGAGTGCTGTTACAATGACTTCATCCAGTTCACTGTCAGATTGCATGTTGATGCTGTACTGGTCTTGTGCACCCACAGTGATCCGTTGAT
>WTJN01000106.1 GCA_011526265.1 Candidatus Arcticimaribacter sp.
CCTGCTCCCAAAGCAGGCGCGATGACCGGGCTACGCTACACCCCGAAAAATGGTATGCAAATATACTATTTAATCTTCATCACAATGATCTTTTTTCAAAAGTCTTTAGAAGATTTTTATGGCCATTATTTTTCCTTTTCTTCCGTGGTGATTTGAAGACCATCTTCATTCAGGTTAACGTGTATTGATTTTGTGTTTCCCCTGTTTTTTATATCCATTTCTACACCGTTTTCATCTATTTTCGCTGCTCCTTCGAAATGTTCACAGTCATGACAAACCAACTGCTTATCTTCCATTTTCCACAGATGTCCAGCCAAGTTATATCGGGAGTAGTTCTGGTCATTGGGGATCTTTCTATCAAGGTATTTGGCCCATTCATCGTCGATCCATACATACTTCCCTTCCGGTATTTTTAGTCGTAACTTTATTTTTTGTCCAGCGGATTTATTTTCCAATGCCGTTCGCCAGTATTGATCAATTAAAAAAGTACCATCATAAAAATCCACTTCGTGTTCGATGTTCTCGGCCCGAAATTGCGCCTTGTCTTGTGACCATGCTTTTGCCGATTTGATGGTGACTAATTGAATCGAATCATTGGTGTTTTGTACAATGTTAAGGCGAATTCGATCGCCAAATCGGAACTGCTGTCCATCTTTTGTAATGATGCGTTCGTCATTGAAATAGGTGGTGGTTACCGCCGCTTCGATGGGGTTGTTGCGTTGCAAGCGAAGGGTGTCTTGCGGCTGAGATGCCCAGCTTTGTTGGTTCCGAGTTTCAAAGGTGATGGCTTTTGACTCAGATTCAATGATTGCTAGTGTAATGATTGCTAAAAGTGCGACAAACCATATTCCTCCCAAGAATAGTTGTGTCGAGCGTCCCATGATGTTCTTGCGATAGGAAAGCAATCGTGAGCCAAGGCTGAACAAAAAAACGAAGGGTATTCCTGCCAAAAGCACAATTGTGGTGATCAATATGGGCAAAGGGATGTCGTATGTGGTGCTCTGCGTGAGTAGTTCATGTGGAATGAAAGATGTAAAGATCGTTCCGATAAAAACTGAAATGATCAAGGCAATGATAGACATTGATGACCAGAAAATGAGCAAAACACCCACCACAACGCGAATAAGTTTTAGCATTATATTGAGTCCTTTCAACCCAAGGTCAAATATGGTCTTTGATTTTTCTTTGACTTTGTCCCCCAGGTTTTCATAGTCGACTCCTTTGACGGTATCACTCACTTGATCTAATTCTTCTTTGATTTTTTTCTTGATGTTGCCGACATTCACTGGTTCTCCCCGCATTTTTAGTTTGTCTGCAGTGGTCACTGCTTCGGGGATTAAAATCCAAAGAAGGATATAGATGAATACAATCCCTCCGATGGAGGAGAAGAGCAACAAGAGAAACAGTAGTCTAATCCAAACGCTTTCAATTCCAAAATAGTGGCTCATTCCCCCGGCAACACCCCCGATAAAACGATCATCGGTATCCCGGTACAACTTTCTTGTTCTGAGTGGTTGAGCATTTTTCTCTTGTTCTGTTTCGTCTACAAACTCTTCAGGAGCACCTAAAGTGTCGATGACTGCTCGAACAATTTCATCGGTAATGATTTCTTCCTTTTGTTGTTTGTGCTCTGCAAATAATTCTGCGATACGCACTTCGATGTCTTCCAAAATTTCCTCTTTCCCTTCTGTTTTTTCGAAGAGAACATTCAACTGATCGAGGTATTTTTTGAGTCTGTAATATGCTTTTTCATCGAGCGTGAAAGGCATTTTTGCGAGATGAATATTGATTGTTTTGTTCATAATGTTTTAGTCTAAAATTTCTTGTACGGCGTTGGCTAAGTTTTCCCACGAAAGGGTGAGTTCTTTTAAGGTTTCTTTCCCTTTTGCAGTGATTTTAAAATACTTTCTAGGGGGACCGCTATTGGACTCTTCCCAGTGATATTCTAGCAATTTAGCATTTTTTAGGCGTGTTAATAAAGGGTAAAGTGTACCTTCTACAACCAATAACTTTGCCGCTTTTAGTTGTGTCAAAATCTCAGAAGAATACTGTGGTTTTTGACTGATTGTAGCGAGAATGCAGAGCTCTAAAATCCCCTTACGCATTTGTGCTTTGGTGTTGTCGATGTTCATATACTTGTAATGTTTTGTACTTTACATTGCAAATATATATAAATTAAAAAGTACTATGCAATGCAAAGTACATATTTTTAACATTTCTCCAACAACCGTGAAAGACTTTTTCGTTTAGGTTTGTACAAAACCAAGTGATATGCAGAAACTAAAATTTTACAAAACTGTATTGGAAAAAGTAAGTTTCAGCCGAGTGCTCTATGTGCGCGAATACGACAAGGCAATGCAAGGGCTTCCTCGAGAAGAACAAGCGATTCTGAGCCGATGGTCAACGCGCTATCATCATCATCCAGCCCAGTGCCTTATTTCTTTGGATAAGGACTAACGATTTGTACGTTTTCAATGGCAATGGCGCCTCTTATGATACCTTCTATGGCTTGTTTCAAGGCGTCGATGATTTGAATTTTTAATTGGCTTTTTGGGAAAATCAAACTGATTTCTCGCGCTGGCGTAGGTGAAACAAATGGACGAATATTACCTTGGTATTCATCTGGAATGTTCCGTGAATTTAAATAGGGTACCAGTGTCATGCCGAGGCCTTCATTGGCCAGATTGATGAGAGTTTCAAAACTCCCGCTTTTCAAGTCAAAAGAATCAGTTTTTTGTTGGCCATTAAATCGACAAAGGGAAAGCGCTTGGTCGCGAAAGCAATGACCATCTTCGAGAACCAGTAATCGTTCGTCTGCCAAGTCGTCTTGACTCAATTGATTATTGCCTTGAAGACGGTGCTGATGAGGAAGGTAAGCTACAAAAGGTTCAAGGTAAAGTGGTCGTTCTTCAATATTGTCAATTTTGAGCGGGGTAGCGGCTATGCCGGCGTCCAGTTTACCTTCTTTTAAGTGACTTATAATCGTCTTGGTGTTCATTTCTTCAATACTCAAATTTACTTTGGGGTATTTTTTGATGAAATGCGTTAAAAACATGGGTAGAAGCGTTGGCATCACGGTGGGAATAATTCCCAATTTAAACGCCCCACCAATGAACCCTCTTTCTTGGGCGACAATATCTTCCATCCGCTTGGCTTCAGCAATAATATTGCGTGCTTGGGTCAATATTTGCTCTCCCACAGTTGTCAAACGAATGGGTTTTTTACTCCGGTTAAAGATTTTCACCCCCAATTCATCCTCCAATTTCTGGATCTGCATGCTCAACGTGGGTTGCGTAACAAACACATTTTCAGCGGCCAATGTAAAGTTTCCTGCTTCGGCAACAGCGATCATGTAGGAGAGTTGTGTTAGGGTCATATTTGAAAAAATTATTATTTTTCAAATATAATAAGAAAAACCGATTACTCGACAATTCTTACCGTCATCCGGATATTGTTCATTGGCGCTTCTCTGTTATCTATGGGTTGTGCACAAATGGCATCGACCACATCCATTCCTCGAATAACTCGACCAAAAGGGGTGTAGTTGCCATCCAAATGGTGCGCGCCACCTTTTTGTTGAACAATAAAAAATTCATAAGGAGAAGCGAGTCGATGAGGATTGTCCATGGCGCTGCTGGGCATGGAGACAACACCCCGATCGTGACCTTTTCCTGGGGTGATGTCGGGAGGCAATAAATAACGTCCAATAAGGCGTCTTTTTTTGGAGGTGTCGGGATGATCGGAGTTTCCACCTTGAATGACAAAGTTGGGGACCACCCGATGAAAGAAGGTGTTGTCGAAATAGCCCAAGCGGGTGAGGTAGATAAAATTGGCTTTATGGTAGGGGGCTTCGTCAAAAAGCGCGATGACAATCTCACCAAATGAGGTGCTTATTTCTACCTGTTTTGGAAGGGGCTGTTGTTGATATTCGAATAAGAACGGGATCGCATTTTTTTCAGTCAATACTTTTTCAGGTTTTTTTTTCAGTAATGATTTTTCTTTTTTGCTCGCTATTTTTTTGGTGATGGTTTTTTTGGGGACGACAACATTTTTTTTGGTGGTTTTGCTACAACCTATCCCAAAAAATATTAGTAATATTAGTGACAAACGTTTCATGTGATGAACCTGGATTATTCCTTGCTACAGTCCTCAAAATTAGAAGAAATTCCGAAACCCGGTTGGCAAGCACAGATGAAAATGGCTCCACAGATTCGGAAGGTATTGCCCAAAGATTTTGTTGTTCCGGCAGATGCTCGTCAAGCCGCTGTTCTTTTTCTGCTCTATCCGGACCACAATGCGTTGATGCACTTTTGTTTGATTCAGCGTCCCCGTTATGCAGGGCAGCATTCAGGTCAAATCAGTTTCCCTGGTGGCAAGCAAGAACAATACGATGCAGACTTTTGGGCAACAGCCTTGCGCGAAACTAAAGAAGAGGTGGGCATTAGTGAGGATCAAATTGAATTTCTCACCTCTTTGACTCCTACCTATATCCCACCGAGTAATTTTGTGGTGCGCCCTTTCATGGCCGTTGCGCCCTCGCCGCTTCTTTTTTCTCCCGACAATAAAGAAGTCGATCATATTATTGAGGTCCCATTAAACGCTCTTCTATCTCCATCGAATCTTCATGCACGAAGCGTAAAAACTTCCTACATGGAGGAGGAGGTTCCCATGTTTGTTTTTGACAATTATGAAGTCTGGGGCGCGACAGCCATGATCTTGTCCGAGGCTAAGGAATTAATTCTATCTTTACCCGATTTTAGAATTGAATGAATCTATTTGCAAAAAATCCATTTGGGCAGTATTTGTTTCTCAAAAAAATGCTCATTCGCTATTTGGGTGTATTGACCCATCGCCGCTATCGTGGATTCAACGAGCTGCGCATAGAGGGGTCCGAAATCATCAAGAACCTACCCGACCGCAACGTTCTTTTTGTTTCTAACCACCAAACTTATTTTGCCGATGTTGTGGCCATGTTTCATGTTTTCAATGCCAGTTTACATGGCCGAATTGATTCCATCAAAAATGTTGGTTATTTGTGGAATCCCAAATTGAATATGTACTACATCGCCGCAAAAGAGACCATGAAAGCGGGTTGGTTGCCAAGAGTTTTGGCCTATGCCGGGTCGGTGTCCATTGAACGAACGTGGCGATCGGGTGGGGAAGATATCCAGCGTCAGGTTAAAATGAGTGATATTTCCAACATTAGCGTTGCCTTAAACGATGGATGGGTCGTTACTTTTCCGCAAGGGACCACTACTCCCTTTAAACCGCTCCGACGAGGGACTGCCCACATTATCAAACAACATAAGCCGGTTGTTGTTCCCATTGTGATTGATGGGTTTAGACGGTCTTTCGACAAAAAAGGACTGCTGATCAAAAAGAAGGGAATCCTCCAGTCTATGGTCATCAAACCCCCTTTGGAGATTGACTACGATAACGACTCCATGGATGAAATTATCGAGCAACTCGAACATGCCATCGAACAGCATCCTTCATATCTGAAAGTACTTTCCCCAGAGGAAATCGAAGAGCAAGAGCGTTTGAATAAACAACGCGAGTGGTGATGTCTTCCCGACTCTAGGCCTTTAATTCTTCTTCATTTTTTTTGAGGGTACGCAAGAATCGCCCGTAAACGAGGTAATAGAGCAGAGCAAAAAAACCGATAATAATACAGAGAACTACCACAACGGCGACGATCAATCCGATGATGCCCTGAGGCTGATTTTGCAATGCAATAAAGTTTTCATCATATTTCATGGCCTCCATCAACACTACCACAGTAAAGACCAACACAATACCAAGGTTGGTGAAAAAGTAAACATTCACGGTTCTTCTTGTCTTTAATATGGTTTGAAGGTGTGTGCTGACAGAGGAACTCACTTTGATTTGTCGGTAGTTTTGATAGAAACGCCACATAAAATAAATCAAAACAGCATAGCCAAGAAGAGTCGTTAAAATGCTGAAACTGTAAAGGTGGAGGGATTTATAATATTGAAAAGCCGCAGCGTAGTTGGGGAGTAAAATGGGAAGTGCCAAATAAAGCACAAACTCCAGTAGACTTAGATAAAAAATCCAACGGATAGAATGGGAGGATTTTTGTTGTAAAATCCTATTTAATTCTTCTTTAGAATAGTTTGTGTTGAAGGTTTGTTGCCCCCATTTTTCCTTTAAATCGTCAAGTTTATTCATGGTCTTGATCCTTTAGCATCTTCATTAATCGTTGTTTAATTCGATTCATTTTTACCCGCGCATTCCCCGCACTGATTCCCAGGGTTTCGGCAATTTCATCGTATTTTTTGTTTTCTAAATAGAGTAAAACCAAGGCCTTGTCAATTTCGGAGAAGGCATCGATTTTTTTGAACAACCATTGGAGTTGGTCGTCTTGTGTTCTGTCATATCCCTCATCGATTTGCGGAGGCGTTCGCTCATCCAGACGGTAGGTTTCGACTTTTCTTTTGTTTTTTCTGTAGAGAGTAATGGCGGTGTTAAGGCCTACACGATACATCCAAGTCGAGAATTTTGATTTCCCTTCAAATCGCTGATAGGATTGCCACAACTGAATAGAAATTTCCTGAAAAAGATCTTTATGTTCTTCTTCGGTTGAGGTGTATATCCGACAAATCTTGTGAACAATGTTTTGGTTGTTCTCTAGAAGTTGAACAAATTCTGCTTCAGATTTGATGGGCGGCATTGCGCAATTTTACTGGATGATTCCGGCACAACTGATTCGAGCACCGGCGGCGCCAGAGGGTTGAGAGCTAAGGTCGTCCACACCTTGGTGAACAATCACAGCTTTTTCGAGAATGTTTTTGACCGGGTCATCGCAACCCAAGCACCACAAGTCTGTGGTGAATGTGATCATGCCGTGTCCTGTTTCATCGGCGTTAAAATTGCCAATGTCTCCACGGTGAAAACCGTTTTCGCTTCCCCATGCTCCGTGGGGCTCAAAGGTTGGGTTCCAATGCCCTCCCGTGGATTTTCCGTCGGATGAAGAGCAATCTGCTTTTTCGTGTAAATGAATGGCGTGTTGCCCCGGTGTCAATCCGTTGATGTGTGCTTCGAGGGTGACTTTACCCGCTTTTTCGGTCAAGGTCACCATGCCAGAGGTGGTGCTACTACTTTTGGCCGAAAGGGAAAATTGAAGTTTTTTGACAGTCTCCATTGCTCCCTTTTGTCCTCCGTGTTGTTCATGGGCTTCGCTCGCGGTCATCAGCGTTTCCTTCTTAAATTTTTCCAAGGCAGTATTTACTTCCTCCGGGGTGCCTTCAATGATTTTCACCTCCTCGGTGACCTCTTTTCCATTTTTCACCGTGGTGGTGATGGTCGCTTTAACCAAGGAATCATTCAATTTCTTTTTTTCGATGCTGATTTCTTTTTGTGCTTTTTGCCCTCCTTGTTTACAAGAGGTCAGTCCAAAAAAAATGAACAATACAATAAGAATGGAAAGTGGATTTTTCATGCGATGAATTTTCATCTAAAATACAAAAAATGAATGGTTTTTTGAAACCTCATTGCGTTGTGTTTGTTTCTCCAAAACTCTTTACCTTTAAATAAAAAAATTGTACCGATTAATCCTCACCCTTGCTGTAGTGCTTTTGATGCCCTCTTGCAAGACTGCATATCAAACTGCTCCCTTCAACGAAACACCAGTGCCCACCGCTCCCGATTATGCTGACGAACGCTATTGGGCGGTATTGCCCGGTCAATATCCCAAGCAATTGGAGGAAATCACAGGGCCCTTTGAGGCCAAAACTGCCGATGTGTTTTTTGTGTATCCCACTTTGCTGGTCGATAAGAAGAATCCTAGTTGGAATGCGGATGTGCATCAAAAAGACATTCGCCATGCGGTGCTCGATCAATCGGTCAAGTATCAAGCCTCAGCGTTTGCTGCTGCAGGGAATCTCTATGTGCCTTTCTATCGTCAATCGCATTACAAGGTCTATGTGGCCCCTCACGACCAATCTGAGGAGGGGTCACGGGCCATTGCCTATGCCGATGTTCGATCGGCTTTTTCGTATTACTTGACCCATTATAACCAAGGCCGCCCCATCATCTTGGCGTCGCACAGCCAAGGAAGTATCATGATGGGGATGTTGCTCAAAGAGTTTTTCGATGGACAACCCTTGCAGGAACAACTTGTCGCGGCCTATGTTCCGGGCATTAAAATCAAAGCAGGTGACTTTAGAGTTCTACGACCCATGACCTCGCCAACGGCCACTGGCGGTTATCTCGCTTGGAATACGGTGAAACGTAATTACTATCCTTACTCCTATGAATGGTGGTACAAAGGTGGGGTAACATCCAATCCGATTTTGTGGAACGAGTGTCCAACAGCAAGTGCCGAAAGCCATTTGGGCGTATTGAATAGCGATGGAAAAATCTATCCCCAGGCGCTCTCCATTGAACTGGTGGATGGGTTGGTTTGGTCTTCGCTTCCAAAAATTCCCAAAAGGTGGTTATTGTCATTGATCAAAAGCTATCATTTTGCGGACATCAATTTGTTTTGGAAAGACATTGAAAAAAACGCGCAAGATCGTGTAGATGCTTGGTTGAAAAAAAACACAAACTAATGTTGGATCAATTATTGCTTGATTGTAAGACGGCTTGGATCAAAGCCAAAGTGCAAAAGAAACATCCCTTTCGATATTGCACATTGGTGACAGTTCGCCCCGACGGTCTGCCCGATGCTCGCGTGGTCGTTTTACGCGATTACGACGCTCAAAATGAACGATTTACCATTTATACCGATGCGCGAACCCCCAAAGTTGAAGCCCTTCGTGCACAACCCAATGCCATGTTGCTTTTTTATGATGCCCGAAAACTGTTGCAACTGCGCGTAGAGGTCCATTGCACAGGCATGCACCAAGACCGTCAAAAGTACAAACAACAACACCCGGCCGCACAAAAAGATTACACGACCACTCTTCCGCCGGGCACACCGATCAAAGGCATGGATGCTGTAACCTATGGAGAGCAAGATCATTTTTTGGTTGTGGAGTTTGCGGCCAAGAAGATTGACTTTCTTCGGCTAATGCGTCCCAATCATCAAAGGGCGGTATTCCAAAAAAGTGCCAACCAATGGGAGGGCCAATTTATCGCGCCATAAAGTCTTTATTTTTTTAGTAGCTTAGAGGGAAAATCATTTCCCCATGGAAAAAAAGAAAACCACAATAGCTTCCAGAAGAGCCTTTATCAAAAAAGGTTTACTGGCTTCATCATTTGTTATTGTCCCACGTCATGTCCTAGGCGGCGTAGGTTTTACTCCGCCGAGTGATCAGTTGAATATTGCGTCGATTGGTTGTGGAGGTAAAGGAAGGACGGATATCCTCAATGCTTCTGTCAAAGGGCGGGAACGTGTTGTAGCCTTGTGTGACATCGATCCCTTTGGGCAACATGGTGTTGTTGCTGCAAGAACCAATTTTGAGAATGCGAGGTTCTACACCGATTTCCGCAAGCTTCTTGAAAAAGAGAAAGACTTGGACGCTGTCACCATTTCTACGCCCGATCACACCCATGCCAATATTGCTATGGCGGCCATGCAAAATGATGTTCATGTCTATGTTCAAAAACCGCTGACCCACAATATCAAGGAAGCACGTCTGTTGACTGAAACGGCGCGTGCTCGCAAAATTGTTTCACAAATGGGCAATCAAGGCGCATCGAATCCCGCGCAGTTACAGGTGCAGAAGTGGATCAACGAGGGGCAAATTGGGGCAGTACATACCGTAAAAGTGTGGACCAATCGACCCGTTTGGCCCCAGGGAATTCCATTGCCCCAACCTGATCCTGAAAATATTCCCGAAGGCTTGGCTTGGGATTTATGGTTAGGTCCTGCCAAGGCCATGCCCTACAGTTCGTCCTTGCATCCGTTCAATTGGCGTGGATGGTGGGAATTTGGCACTGGCGCATTGGGCGATATGGGCTGTCATCTCATCGATGTTCCGTTCAAGGCTTTGGGATTGAAATACCCCACGGCTGTGGAGTGCAGTGTGGGCAGTGTGTTTAAAAAAATGTGGACGCCAGAGTACATCCCAGAAGGATGCCCACCCTCGTCTTCGGTGACCATAAAATTTGATGCGACCGCGATCAACAATACTCCGCTCACCATGGAATGGACCGACGGAGGAATTCGACCGGCGCATCCCGATTTGATTCCAGCCGATGATTTTCTCGGTGATCCAGGCAATGGTAATGGCGTGATGATGATGGGTGAAAAAGGCATCATTACCACGGGAGTTTATGGCTATAACCCCCGATTGTATCGCGAAGGTGAACCCGTTCAAACATATGAACAACCTCCTGCCGACGAGCCAGAAAATGGTCATCAACGAAAATGGGTCGATGCCGTCAAGGCAGGTTACGACAGTGACGAGCATCGGGCTTTGACATCTTCGTTTGATTATTCTGGACCGTTGACCGAAACAGTCTTGATGGGCAATATTGCCATTCGCGCCTATTTATTACGTCATCTGGTCGAAGAGCGTTATACCTATTTTGGACAACGTAAACTGCTTTGGGATGGCGATAACATGACCATTACCAATTTGGAAGAAGCCAATCAATTTGTTGGACGTACTTACAGAGAAGGTTGGGAATTAAGCTAGAAGAATGAAAGAAAAAGTAATATGGATTACCGGTGCCTCTTCTGGAATAGGGGCAGAACTGGCCAAGCAATATTCAAAAAAAGGGCATCTATTGATTCTTTCCTCACGGAACCAAAACGCTCTGGCAGAAGTACAAGCCAGTTGTGCGGCACCAGAAAAAGTCAAACTCCTGCCCTTGGACTTGGTTCAATTCGATGCCATGCCCGAGAAAGTAGCCGCAGCCATTGCTTTCTTTGGCCGCATTGATTTGTTGATCAATAATGGAGGAGTGAGTCAACGGTCCTTGATTCAAGAAACCCAGTTCAATGTCTACAAGTCCTTGATGGACGTGAATTATTTGGGAACGGTTGCCTTGACCACAGCGTTGTTGCCGCATTTTATCGAACGGCAGCAAGGGCAGTTTGCAGTGGTTACAAGCGTCATGGGGAAATATGCTTCTCCTTACCGTTCCGGGTATGCCGGGGCGAAACACGCCTTGCACGGCTTTTTTGACGCTTTGCGGATGGAACATCAAAAAGATGGGGTTCATGTTACTTTATTGGCCCCAGGTTTTGTGCAAACCAATGTTACGATCAACGCTCTAACGGGCAATGGGACCTCGCTGGGACACGACGATCCGGCAACAAAAAGTGGACTGCATGTTACTGATTTTTGTTCCAAAGCCATACAGGCCATAGAACAAAAGCATTGGGAAAAATATTTTGGGCGGAAAGAAAAACTGGGCGTCTATCTCAAGCGAATATCGAATAAAGCCCTACATTGGCTTGTTTTGCGTTCGAATGTTCGCTAGAAAACTCTTGCATGATGAAACAAAAAAAACTCAGTCGAAGGGAAGCGGTAAAACAAGTCATGGGTGCATCGACCGCCCTGTTGATTGCTCCCTCTTTTGGAACCATGGAAAGCCAAGTCACAAATGAAAAAACCCTGAAGGGAAACATCAAGCAATCGGTTTGCCAATGGTGTTACCCCGACTACAGTTTGGAAGAACTGTGTGTACATGCAAAAAAGATGGGGCTTGTGGGGATTGATCTCATTGGCCCAGAAGGCTGGCCGACCCTGAAGAAACACGGTTTGATATCGACCATGTGTAACGGAGCGGAGATCAGTTTGACAGAAGGTTTCAACGATCCTCAACACCACCCTACCTTGATTGAACGCTATTTGAAACAGATTGATTTGGTGGCCGATGCTGGATACACCAACCTGATTTGTTTTTCGGGCAATCGAAACGGTATGGATGACGCGGCGGGACTTGAAAATTGCCTCCGCGGATTGAAGCAAATCCTACCACATGCCGAGCAAAGAGGCGTTGTCTTGCAAATGGAATTGTTCAATTCAAAGGTAGATCATCCCGACTATATGTGCGACAATACTGCTTGGGGAATCGAATTGTGCCAGCGGCTAGACAGCCCCAACTTTAAGCTGTTGTATGACATCTATCACATGCAAATCAATGAAGGTGACATTATCCGCACCATAAACGATCACCACCACTATTTTGGGCATTACCATACCGCCGGAGTTCCGGGGCGACATGAAATTGATGCCTCCCAAGAATTGAATTATCCGGCCATTATGCGGGCCATTTTGGCAACAGGTTATCAAGGATATGTCGCGCAAGAATTTATCCCCACCCACGCACAACCACTAGAATCATTGCAGCAAGCCGTATTGATTTGTGATGTGTAATTAATAGTAGGTTTGCACACCATGCACATAGTTTGTACTTTCGAGTAAACTATATTTTCATGTTACGACCGTCTTCTATCTTTTTCAAGACTCTTTTCTTTTGTGCAAGTTTTTTCATCTTCTCCTGTGGGAACAACTCGGGAAGTGATCCGCATCTTTCTATCGAAGAAATCGAGGAATTGACCGAAATTAATTTAGTGGGTAAATGGAAGATAAGACGTCCGGCGTCTGCTTTTGGTAAAAGCGCAAGTGGTCTAAAAAATGAACTTTGTAACCTTGACGAAATTGAGTTTTTTGAAGATGGGAGTTATCTACTATTGGTAAGCACCGTTGCCTCTGGAGGAGATGATAAGAAAATTTATCGTGGAAAGTATGGCATTGCCTATACAGAAGCGAATAATGAGATTACCTTGACCCGTATTGTTTTGATGGATGAAAATTACAACACAAGCTCAACGGTACCTGAGGTAGGGACCATCGCTACATTGACCGAATTGGATTTGACCTCGACCAATATTTCGTTCACTGTGGTCTTTGGTGAAGGAACCAGTACGTTTTGTACCACGGGGACTGCTATGGAGCTGAGCGGAGAGAAAAGTGAAGCCATTGCACCCGATGCCAATGAAGACTCTAACCATGCCAAACTGACTAAGGCTTGGCGATTGATCCAAATTTCCGCCACGGTGGAAGGAACGACCGATCCCAATGGAACGCAACAAAACCTGTGTTATTTCCTCGAAGGAGAACGTCAGGACCGGTGTGAAGACGACAACGGGAACATCGCTGAAGATTGTCCCTATGCATCCAGCTTGACACTCCTTATCAGCGAATACGGAACGTATTTATTTACATTCTACAATGCTTCGGGCAATATACTAAGCGAGGAATTGGGCGATTGGCGCTGGAGAGAGACGACTCCTTCGTATACAGAGTTCGAAGTGAAAGCACCCGACGAGACCTATAGCGAGTCCTCGACGGTGATCTATGTCCGTTCCATTACTGAGAGTACACTTACACTGCGCGAAATTAGTCAAGAGGAAGACGAGGAGGGGAATGCAATCACCCTATATCTCGATTATGAGTTTCAGTTGGCTAGTTCCCCTTACCAAAACACGGAATGTTCTACGAATGACTAAGTAACGATCCATTGAAGACCATTTTTTATCGCTACTTAATTTTATTGCTTGTTATCGTGGGTTGTATGTTTCAGCCCACACTTTACATCGATGAAGTGACCCAAGAACAACAAGGAGAACGTCTGTTTTTTTCTAGGGATAGCGAACCTTTTTCTGGTACGCTTATCGATGGGGATCAAACCCAGTTGTACCGCGAGTTGAGTGTAAAAAATGGCTACTTGGAGGGCAATTCCATCCACTACTTTCCCAATGGGAGTATCTCTGCCAAAAAGCGCTATAAAGCAGGTCGATTGGACGGGGAGTCCTTTGTCTATCGGGCGGAGAATGTACTCCATGAAGTTACCCAATATGCGAAAGGCATTAAAAATGGAACACAAAAGGTGTACTTTCCAACAGGAGAGTTAAATAAAGTTTTGACGTTCAAAAACGGGATGTTATCGGGGGTCAATCAAATCTATTTTCCTAACGGCTCCCTTAAGCAAGAGTTCTTTTTGGATGCACAAGGAGAACGCGATAGTATCTGGCGCACATTTCGCGAAAGCGGACAACTTAAAGAAAAGATTGTCTACAAAGGAGGAGAGAAAATCAGTGAGGAGTATTTTTCTGACTGATTCTACGCAGTCTAGTTACACACTTTCGAACTGAGTAACGTATAATTACCATAGACGACATTAATGCTACCGTCGAGGTGGCAAAATGTAAATGCCCTTCCCTTGGGGACATGCACCCATACATTCTTACAGTCACAATCGGTATAGGAAAAAGTCACACCATTGGTTCCTCCTTCAATAAAACTCTCTGTACAGGGGGAACAACTCAAGTAGATATTCACCGTTGCGTTGCCACTATCTACGGTGCCGTCATTGACTTTATAGGTAAAACTATCTCCACCATTCAAGGTACCGTTTTGGACATAGCTAAAGGTACCGCCAGGATTGAGTGTAAGTGTTCCAAAACTGGGTGAGCTCACTAAACTTACCGTCAAGGCATCACCATCAGGATCTGTGTCATTGTTGGTCAAACTTGTCGAACCATTGTCGAGGGTAGTAGCTGTTCCGTTGAGTGCAACAACAATGGTATCGTTATTGGCTACCGGTGGATCATTGGTGTTGCTCACGTTGATACTTACCGTTACGGGTGCTCCAGAAATTATTCCGTCATTGACCCGATAAGTGAAACTATCGGTGGTTTGGTTGGCGCCGTTGTGAACGTAGGTAAATGTTCCGTTCGGGTTCAGCGTAATCGTTCCGTAGGTGGGGTTAGAGACCAGTTGGGCGGTTAGCGCATCTCCATCGGCATCGGTATCGTTGTCCAAAACCGAGGTAACGCCCCCTGTGGTGGTTGTTGCTGTTCCGGCCTCCATTACATTGATTGTGTCGGCAACAGCTACAGGCGGATTATTGATGTAGATGTATACCGTTGAGGTATTGCCGTTGGCCATTCCGTCCGTGGCATAATAGGTGAAACTATCTGTGGTTGTCATCGATCCATCGTGGGTATAGGTAAAGGTACCATTGGCCAGCAGATTGAGCACACCATTTACCGTGGAAGTCACTACCACTGCTGTCATGGCATCTCCGTCTGCATCGGTATCGTTGGCAAGCACCGTAGTGGTAATGCCATCGTTAAGGGTTGTTGCTGTGGCTCCATTGACTAAGCTAATGGTGTCAGAAGCTGTTGAGGGTGCATCATTGATTCCACTTACATTAATATTGAAAGAGTCGTCGATGGTGCAATTGATGTCTCCATCGGTCACAGTAACGATAATAATGGCCGAGCCAAATTGATTGTCTTGAAAGTCTAGGGTTACTGCAGTTCCCGCAGCTGAAGCCGTGACCAAGCTCAAATTGTTCGATATGGCCGAGTAACTCAAGGTTGAACTTTCGATATCGGTAAAGACATTACCAACATCAATGATCAGGTCAGGATCGTCTTCGTTGGCCGTTTGATCGGCAATGGGATTGATGACCGTAGGGCAATCGTTTACGCTTTGTACTATAATGGAAATGGGAATATAGAGTGGACATAGTCCATCGCTTACTGTAATCGTTCCTGTTGCACTACCAAATTCGTTGGCGGCTGGGTTAAACACCAGATCACCATCTCCATTACCAAAAGCGTCCAAGTTCATACTCCCCAAAGAAGGGTTAGTATGCGTAACGGTGTAGGAATGGAAGGTATGATCGCCGTCGATGAGTAAATTTCTAAGATTATAAGCTGGGCTTTGTTGATCCTCCAAAGTATTGAAGACATGAGGTAATGTAGTGCCTACGGGTAGGGAGGGACAATCATTGATGGGATTAATGTTGATGGTCACGGTAACGGTATTTCCATCCGACGAACCATCGTTGGCTTTATAGGTGAAGCTGTCGGTTGTAGTCTCAGAACCGTCGTGCTCGTAGCTAAATGTACCGTTGGGTTGAAAGGTCAGTGTTCCGTTGGTTGTCGAACTTACCAAACTGACCACGAGCGGATCTCCTTCGGTATCCGTATCATTGTCCAATACGCTGGTGTAGGTATTGACCGTGGTGTTGGCCGTAGCCCCTTCATCCACATTTATCGTATTCGGATTGGAGACTGGCGGATCATTCACTGCAGATACCGTAATGATAAAATCATCATCGACCGTACAACCATCATTATCATCTGCTGTGAGTGTCACGGTAGTGCTTCCGTTTTGATCATCGACAAATGCGATGGTTAGCGTAGCGGCATTGAGCGTTATTGTTGCCAAGGAGGCATTGGTATGTGTTACACTATAGCTCAAAGTATTTGGCATGGGATTGATGTCGACATCATCAAAAATATTGGCGACATTCATCACGATATCTGGGTCGTCTTCTGCGGCGCTTATATCTGCCGTTGGTGAGACCACTGTGGGGCAATCGTTCACTGGGGTAATCGAGATGTTTACTGTGGCGCTGGCTGTCGATTGCCCATCGGTAAGGGAATAGCTGAAACTATCCGTCGTGGTTTCCGACCCATCATGAATATAGGTAAACGTTCCACTGGATTGCAGGCTGAATGAACCGTTGTGGTTCACAGGCCCTGTCAGTAGTGTGGCTGTCAAAGGATCATTCTCTGTATCTGTGTCGTTTATCAATACAGATGTTACGCCACCAGATAGTGTTGAGGTCGTTCCTCCTTCGAGAATAGTGAGGGTGTCATCTACACCCACTGGTGGATCGTTTTGGGGTCCTACGGTGATCATAAAGGTTTCATCTACCGTCGATCCGCACCCTGAGTCGTTTGCTGTAAGCGTTATTGTCGCTGTTCCAGTTTCATCGTCAACATAATCAACAATAATATTCGTTCCACTAATGGTAGCGGACAATAACACGGTATTGGTATTGGAAACAGTGTAAGTCAACATCGCTCCTTCGGGATCGTTAAACACATTGCTAAAGTCAATAATGTCATCGGGATCGTCTTCCATGGCCGTCAAATCGCTGATGTTGTTTTGAACCACAGGACAGTCATTGGTGGGGGTAACATTAATGGTCACAGCAACGATGTTTCCGTTGTTTGTTCCGTCATTGGCTCTATAGGTAAAAGAATCGGTGGTTGTCTCCGAACCGTCATGCACATAGGTAAATGATCCTGTTCCACTGGGTGCCAGGGTCAATGTACCGTTGGTCACATTACTCACCAAAACCGTACTAAGGCTGTCTCCATCAGCATCGGAGTCATTATTAAGTACTGAGGTGGCACCGTTGGAAAGCGTGGTTGCTGTTCCGCCTTCAAACACCAAGATATTGTCTGCTGCCGTTACGGGCGGGGTGTTGGAACTCCGTACCTCAAAGTTCCGACTGTTGATAGCAAAATAAATATTCCCTACAGGCTCAACCTTTACGCGAGCAGTAGTAGAGTTGATGCCGTTGGGCATGCTAAAGCTCTGCGACCCGTCGTTGCTGGTGTTGGATACCAACGTTGTCGGGTAGGTGTAACCGCCATCGGTGGAAAGAACGATATTGACATTGGCTGTATTGATGGGGGCAATATTGGTATTGGCCACATCCCAACTCACGGTTACGCTATCGCCACCGTTGTAGATGATGCCGTTGGAAGCTTGTGATGTTACCGCAAAAGGGCCTGCGGTGCCTACCACAGAGATGGTCAATGAATCTTGATTGATTTGCCCGTTGGCCGCGACTGAAGTATTGGAGCGGTCACGAACGGTGACTCCCCATTTTAGCGTTCTTGCTTTTGTGGATACCGTCTCCCAGTCATCATTGGTCGTTGGGTAAGTATTTACATTCGCCGGATTGGTTTTTGTCAGTTCACCTGCAACGACCCGATTCATGTTCGGGATTACCCGAACGGTGGTCGGAGTAGGGGGAAGTGATCTTGCCATGGGTCCAGTGGCTAATTCAGGGCCAAAGTTTGTTCTTAGTACTCCAGCACCTACATCAATGGGTTCCCAACAAAAATAGAGGGGAGTGTTGGCGTCGGTCGAGCTTGCGTCGAGATAATAGGCCGTTGAGTGTGGGATACTTACATCCGAACCGGCATCGATGGTCGGTACATCGTTGGTGATGACCGAAGTACTTTGGCAGGTAAACCCACTTGTTAAAAGATCGTGAACTTGATCGATGGTTACGAAATGAAAATAAGGGTCAGAGCGCCCCTGTACATTGTGGCTTGTTGTCCCTGCATAACCCATGATGGTGGTTCCGCTTCCGGGTTCTGCACTTCTGTTATTCGAAAATCCAGTACTGCTATTGTCGTACGACCAAGTGTGTTCGGCACCAAACTGGTGTCCAATTTCGTGGGCTACATAATCAATGTCAAAGGCGTCTGTACCTCCATTCAATCGGGTACGAGAGATACCCCCAGCTTTTACAGGCCCAATGCCATAGCTGTTCCAATTGTTATTGTTACACACAGCGGGGCGTAGTCCAAAGGAAGTGGAAAAACCTGCATTGATTTCGGCTGTAGAGAGCTTATGAAAACCATGGCCAATGTCGTAGTCATTCACATCCAAGGTGCTAGAAATGGTATTCATTACTCCGAGCAGTACATTGGTACCTTCGCTATTTCCCCCTGAGGTATCGCCAATGCGTAGGGGGTTGACTGTTGGGTCGGTAAAAATGAGGGATTGGGTGGAGACCAAGGTGAATGTAACACCTAGATCCGTTTCAAAGACTTCATTTACTCGACTAATGGTATTGACCACAGCGTTGTAAGCGTCGTTTTGAGTTCCCCAATGTGCTGTATAGGTGGCGGTGGCGGCAATGGCAATCCGAAACGTACGCAAAACTTGGTCGGAAGTGACCCGGGCTTGTAGCTGTGGAATGTTCTTTAGTTTTTTTAGATTGAGCCCGTCGGTAATAACTTCGTTAGATACCACACCACAGCGGAACAGATCGTCGACCGTTTCGATGTCTTTTCGGGTATAGTAAATGTGTTCGTTGGAGTCTTTTTGATATTCCATAAACATCATTTCATGTCCCAGGCGCATGACGAAATTGACACCACGGGAAGAAATGGTTGTTCGGATAGAAACTCCTTCACGTTCTTTACTGATTCCTCTGTAGGTTTTTATATCGGGAGCCCAACGCGCTACATGAGGTGCAATAACCGTGGTTTCGGTGAGCTCAAAGGCTTCAAATTCATCTTTTTCGTTGGGGAAATACAATACAGTTTTCCCGCCAATTCCTTTCGCATTTGAGGTACTGGCAGC
>WTJN01000040.1 GCA_011526265.1 Candidatus Arcticimaribacter sp.
GTTCAGCATGAGCAGTCCCAAAAGGGACCATAAGAAAAGTGTTTTCTTCATGGTTAAGTTGATTTTTTGATTTGTCGGCGGCCAAAGTCTTAAAATATTGTTAAGACATATCTACGGCGAAGGTCATAATTTTGATGCCGCTGTGAGAAAAGTGGATTTTTGGGGAGAATTCACGTTAAAATTGCTGACTAAATTTTAAGGTCTAATTTTAGGCGGTAAAAAACCCGTCATCATTCCGTAAAAAAGAGGGGAGTTTTGGGCCACCAAAAGGCCCTTGAAAAAAAAATCACAAATAGCGGTATTTTTGTAAAAATCAGGTTGGAAAGACAAAAATAATTGGCTACATTTGCAGCCCTGAAAAATGGGAATTTTAAACAATTTGTATGCCAACGATTGCACAATTAGTACGAAAAGGAAGAGCCACACTCGCCAAGAAGAGTAAATCGGCTGCTTTGGATTCGTGTCCTCAACGGCGCGGTGTATGCACCCGTGTGTACACTACAACGCCAAAAAAGCCGAACTCGGCGATGCGTAAAGTCGCTCGTGTTCGTTTGACCAACGGTAAGGAGGTCAATGCTTATATCCCTGGAGAAGGACACAACCTCCAAGAGCACTCGATAGTATTGGTCCGTGGTGGACGAGTTAAAGATTTACCAGGGGTTCGTTATCACATTGTAAGAGGAGCACTCGACACCGCCGGTGTGGAAGGCCGCTTGCAGCGCCGTTCCAAATACGGAGCAAAACGACCAAAGAAGTAAATCGAACGCTCGAAAAACAGTAAACAATGAGAAAAAGACAAGCCAAAAAACGTCCCTTACTCCCCGATCCAAAGTTTAACGACCAGCTCGTTACACGCTTTGTGAACATGGTCATGTGGGACGGAAAAAAATCGGTTGCTTTTAAAATCTTTTACGACGCCATTGACATCGTTGAAGAACGCAACCAAGACGAGGAAAAAACAGCCCTAGAGATTTGGAAAGAAGCCCTGTCCAACGTCATGCCGCACGTAGAAGTGCGCAGCCGTCGTGTGGGAGGTGCCACCTTCCAGATCCCGATGCAGATCCGTCCGGATAGAAAAGTATCGCTGGCCATGAAGTGGTTGATTAGCTTTGCGCGCAAACGCAACGAAAAATCAATGGCCCTTCGCCTAGCGAACGAAATCCTTGCCGCCGCCAAAGAAGAAGGTGCGGCCGTTAAGAAACGTGTAGATACGCACAAAATGGCCGAGGCCAACAAAGCTTTCTCACACTTTAGATTTTAATCACACTATTCTATTTAAGACGCTATCATGGCTAGAAACCTTAAACTAACACGAAACATCGGAATTGCTGCCCACATCGACGCGGGTAAGACAACGACGACCGAACGCATCCTGTTTTACACGGGTGTGAGTCATAAAATTGGGGAAGTGCACGACGGTGCCGCCACCATGGACTGGATGGAGCAAGAGCAAGAGCGTGGGATTACCATTACCTCTGCCGCGACCACCTGTACTTGGAATTTCCCCACCGAGCAAGGTCAACCCTTGCCCGATTCAAAGCCTTATCACTTCAATATCATCGATACTCCCGGCCACGTAGACTTTACCGTGGAAGTGAACCGATCATTACGTGTCCTCGACGGACTCGTCTTTTTGTTCTCGGCAGTAGACGGTGTAGAGCCACAGTCGGAAACCAACTGGCGTTTGGCCGATAACTACAAAGTGCCACGGATTGGCTTTGTCAACAAAATGGACCGTCAGGGATCGAACTTCCTCGGGGTGTGTCAGCAAGTACGCGACATGCTTAAATCCAACGCAGTGCCGATTGTATTGAACATTGGCGATGAAGAGGATTTCAAAGGAATTGTTGATTTGGTGAAAAACCGCGCCATCGTATGGCACGACGAAAAGTTTGGATCAACCTTTGACGTGATCGATATTCCAGACGACTTGAAAGACGAAGCAGAAATGCTCCGCGGTCAATTGATCGAAGCCGTTGCTGAATATGACGAAGGATTGCTCGAAAAATATTTCGAAGATCCAGATTCCATCACAGAAGAAGAGGTACATGCCGCTTTGCGTGCTGCTACGCAAGACATGAGCATCATTCCCATGATCTGTGGTTCATCGTTCAAAAACAAAGGTGTGCAGTTCCTCTTGGATGCCGTTTGTCGTTACTTGCCTTCGCCCGAAGACAAGGAAGCGATTGTGGGGACAGACCCCGACTCTGGCGAAGAGATTGCACGTAAGCCATCGAAAGATGATCCTTTTGCGGCCTTGGCCTTTAAGATTGCTACCGACCCTTATGTAGGACGTCTGGCTTTCTTCCGTGCCTACTCTGGTCGTTTGGATGCTGGTTCTTATGTATTGAACAACCGCTCCGGAAAAAAAGAACGTATTTCACGCATCTACCAAATGCACTCCAACACCCAAAACTCAATCGAGTACATCGAAGCGGGAGACATTGGAGCAGCGGTAGGTTTTAAAGACATCAAAACAGGTGACACGCTTTCTGCTGAAAAGTCACCGATCATTTTGGAAAGTATGGACTTCCCCGATCCCGTAATTGGTATCGCGGTAGAACCAAAAACCAAAGCCGATGTCGATAAACTCGGGATGGCTTTGGCCAAATTGGCTGAAGAAGATCCCACCTTCCAAGTAAAGACCGACGAGGCCTCTGGTCAAACGGTGATTTCTGGAATGGGCGAGTTGCACTTGGACATTATTGTTGACCGCCTCAAGCGTGAGTTTAAGGTGGAGGTCAACCAAGGACAACCTCAAGTAGAATACAAAGAAGCCTTGACTGCTTCTGCCGATCACCGTGAGGTGTACAAGAAACAGTCGGGTGGTCGTGGTAAATTTGCCGATATCATCTTTACCATTGAGCCTGCAGAAGAAGGCAAGACAGGTCTTGAATTTGTGAACGAAATCAAAGGGGGAAATGTACCGAAAGAATACATCCCTGCGGTAGAGAAAGGATTCAAGGATTCGATGAAAAATGGACCTTTGGCCGGTTTCGAAGTCGATGCCATGAAAATTACCCTCAAGGACGGATCGTTCCACCCCGTGGATTCCGATTCTCTTTCCTTTGAATTGGCTGCGAAGCTTGGATTCAAGTCTTCGGCCAAAGCTGCACGTGCAGTGATCATGGAGCCCATCATGAAGCTAGAGGTATTGACTCCTGAAGAAAACATGGGTGATATTGTTGGAGACTTGAACCGTCGTCGCGGACAGGTCAACAACATGGACGACCGTGCCGGATCGAAAGTGGTGAAAGCCGAAGTGCCCCTCTCCGAAATGTTTGGTTACGTGACCTCGTTGCGTACATTGTCATCAGGACGAGCCACTTCAACCATGGAATTCTCTCACTATGCCGAGACGCCATCGAACATTTCTGAAGCTGTCATTGCAGAAGTAAAAGGACAAAACGCTTAATTCATTTGATATGAGTCAAAAAATTAGAATCAAATTAAAGTCGTACGATTACAACTTGGTAGACAAGTCGGCCGACAAGATCGTTAAGACAGTAAAAACTACTGGAGCGGTGGTTACAGGGCCCATCCCATTGCCAACGCACAAAAAAATCTTTACGGTTTTGCGTTCTCCACACGTCAACAAGAAATCGCGCGAACAGTTTCAACTGTGCTCTTATAAGCGTTTGTTGGATATCTACAGCTCATCGTCGAAAACCATCGACGCGCTGATGAAGCTCGAATTGCCTAGTGGCGTAGAAGTAGAGATCAAAGTATAATTTAAAGTTTAATAAACACTAATCAATAAATAAAATGTCTGGGTTAATTGGAAAAAAGATCGGCATGACCAGCCTCTTCGACGAGAAAGGGAAGAACATTCCCTGTACCGTTATTGAAGTTGGACCATGCGTGGTAACCCAAGTCAGAACCGCAGCGGTTGATGGCTATGATGCACTTCAACTTGGTTTCGATGACGCGGCAGAAAAACGCACAAATAAAGCGGCCCAAGGCCACTTTAAGAAAGCGAATACTGCTCCTAAAAAGAAAGTCGTCGAGTTCCAAGATTTTGAAGCAGACTATCAGTTGGGAGACACCATTACAGTAGACCTCTTTCAAGAGGGAGAATTTGTTGACATCTCTGGAACATCCAAAGGAAAAGGATTTCAAGGGGTGGTCAAGCGTCATGGATTTGGCGGAGTAGGGCAGGCCACTCACGGTCAGCACAACCGTCTTCGCGCACCGGGTTCTATCGGTGCAGCCTCTTATCCCGCACGTGTATTCAAAGGAATGCGCATGGCTGGGCAAATGGGGAATGACAAAGTAAAAGTGCAGAATTTAAGAGTGTTGAAAGTGGTGCCAGAGAAAAATCTCTTGGTCGTCAAGGGCTGTGTTCCTGGTCACAAAAACGCTTACGTAATCGTTGAGAAATAATGAAAGTAGCTGTTGTTGACATCCAAGGAAAAGATACGGGACGCAAAGTTGAACTTTCGTCAGACGTATTCGGTATAGATCCCAACACTCACGCCATTTATTTGGACGTAAAATCCCATTTGGCCAACAAGCGCCAAGGGACACACAAAGCCAAAGAGCGTGGAGAAATTGTAGGAAGTACTCGAAAAATTAAGAAGCAAAAAGGAACAGGTACAGCCCGTGCGGGGTCCATCAAGAATCCACTCTTCCGTGGAGGAGGTCGTATTTTTGGCCCACGCGTGCGTGACTACAGCCAAAAGGTCAATAAAAAGGTCAAGCGATTGGCCCGTAAATCGGCCCTTTCGCTCAAGGCACAAGAGAAATCCATCATTGTTGTCGAAGACATCAACATGGAAGCACCAAAGACGGCGGCCTATAAAGCTATCCTTGCTGCACTAGGGATCGCAAGCAAAAAATCGCTAGTGGTCTTGGCTGAGCCAAATAATAACGTATATTTGTCGTCGCGCAATTTGAAGAA
>WTJN01000017.1 GCA_011526265.1 Candidatus Arcticimaribacter sp.
AACGGTTTTGTGAAATGCCGTACCAAAGGAGGAATGATTGTCGATGTGTTTGGCATTGAGGCGTTCTTGCCCGGTTCACAAATCGATGTAAAACCCATCCGTGATTACGACCAGTACGTCAACAAAACCATGGAATTCAAAGTGGTGAAAATCAACCACGAATTCAAAAACGTTGTCGTTTCGCACAAAGCCTTGATCGAAGCGGATATTGAAGAACAAAAGAAAGAAATCATTGGCCAACTCGAGAAAGGGCAGGTATTGGAAGGAACCGTCAAAAACATCACTTCATATGGGGTCTTTATCGACCTTGGTGGCGTAGACGGATTGATCCATATCACCGATCTATCTTGGAGCCGTATCAATCACCCCAGCGAGCTTTTGGAACTCGACCAAAAACTCAATGTTGTTATTCTTGACTTCGACGACAACAAGTCGCGCATCCAGTTGGGCTTGAAGCAATTGAGCGATCACCCATGGGAGAAGTTGGGCGAAAACATCAAAGAAGGAGAGAATGTCAAAGGAAAAGTCGTGGTCATCGCAGACTACGGTGCTTTTGTCGAAATTGAAGACGGTGTAGAAGGATTGATTCACGTGTCTGAAATGTCTTGGTCGACCCACTTGCGTTCTGCACAAGACTTTGTGAGCGTTGGCGACGAGGTTGAAGCACAGATCTTGACCATCGATCGCGAAAGCCGCAAAATGTCATTAGGGATCAAGCAATTGACACAAGACCCTTGGACAGACATTACATCGAAATACCCTGTCGGATCGAAACACCAAGGGGTGGTGCGCAACTTCACCAACTTCGGAGTATTCATCGAATTGGAAGAAGGAATCGATGGATTGGTGTACATCTCCGACCTCTCTTGGACCAAGAAAATCAAGCATCCATCAGAAATGCTCACCGTTGGTGAAACTATCGATGTTGTTGTTCTTGAATTGGATGTTGATGGTCGTAAATTGAGTTTGGGGCACAAACAAACCCAAGACAATCCTTGGGACAAATACGCCACTGAGTTTGCTGAAGGAACCGTGCACAACGCCGAATTGACCGAAATGGTTGACAAAGGCGCAACGATTGCTTTCAACGAACACATCACAGCTTTTGTCCCTGCCCGTCACTTGGAAAAAGAAGACGGTTCAAAAGTAGGATTGAACGAAGCTATTGACTTCAAGATCATTGAATTCAATAAAGACTTCAAACGTGTAGTGGCATCGCATACTGCCATTTTCAAAGAGGAAGAGCGTAAGAACATTCGCAAAGCCACCAAGAAAATGCAAGCGGACAATGCAGAAAAGACCACCCTCGGTGACTTGGACGCTTTGGCCAACTTGAAACAACAAATGGAAGATAACGAGTAGTTTGATCTCATTTTTTAATGATAACCCGCTTGGAAACAAGCGGGTTTTTATTTTCCAAGGGGTTGGAGTTTTCTAACGCTTCAGCAAAGAAAGTCCTGCTCATCCCCCGAAAAAATGTATTTTTGTCCTAAAGCCACTGCATGACGCCAAAACAATTGCTTAGCGCTCCACAAATCGAGCTTTTGCTCCATCGATTGGCGTGTCAGTTGATCGAAAATCATAGGGACTTTTCGGCCACCGTTCTCATTGGGTTACAACCCCGTGGTGTCTATGTTTTGGACCGACTGGTGGAGTTGTTGCAATCGCATTATGGCATTGAAAATCTCAACAGTGGAAAATTGGACATTACTTTTTTCCGAGATGATTTTAGACGCAGTGAAAAACCACGTGTGGCCCAGCCCAACCAAATGGAAGTGGTGATCGAAAACAAGGCTGTCGTGTTCATCGACGATGTCTTGTACACCGGCCGAAGTATCCGCGCCGCCCTGACCGCCATTGATGCCTACGGTCGTCCGAGCAGCATAGAATTGCTCACATTGATCGACCGTCGCTTTAGTCGTGACCTCCCCATTCAACCCGACTATGTCGGTCGGCAGGTCGATGCCATACAAAATGATAAGGTATCCGTTCAGTGGCGTGAAACGCATTCGGAAGACGCCGTTTATTTGATAAAAGAATCGCTATGAAAACATTGAGTGTCGATCATTTATTGGGCATTAAGCAACTGAATGAAAACGATTTACATCTCATTTTCGAGACGGCCGACCACTTTAAAGAAGTCATCAATCGGCCCATTAAAAAAGTGCCTAGCCTACGCGATGTGACCATTGCAAATCTCTTTTTTGAGAATTCTACACGGACCAAACTTTCTTTTGAGTTGGCCGAAAAAAGGCTCAGCGCCGATATCATCAATTTTTCAGCGGCGCAGTCATCGGTAAAAAAAGGGGAGACCTTGGTGGATACTGTCAATAACATTTTGGCCATGAAAGTAGACATGGTGGTCATGCGGCATCCGCATCCTGGAGCAGCGGCTTTTTTGTCGCGCGAAGTCGATGCGTGTATCATCAATGCAGGTGATGGCACTCATGAACATCCCACCCAGGCCTTACTCGATGCCTATTCGATTCGCGAGAAATTTGGCGAAGTGGCAGGCAAACGAGTTGTTATTGTCGGCGATATTTTGCATTCTCGTGTGGCCATATCCAATATTTTTGCGCTCAATAAATTGGGCGCTGAGGTTAAAGTATGCGGGCCAAAAAGTCTTTTGCCCAAACATATCGAAAGCCTTGGGGTACGGGTAGAACCCGATTTGCAAAAAGCATTGAAGTGGTGTGATGTGGCCAATATGTTGCGGGTGCAAAACGAACGCATGGACAAAAGTTATTTCCCCTCCATCCGTGAATATACCCAGCTCTACGGATTGACAATGCCGGTTTTGGAAAGCGTGAAACACGAAGTAACGGTGCTGCACCCGGGGCCTATGAACCGCGGGGTTGAAATCAGTTCAGCCGTGGCCGATTCAGACCAAGCCATCATCCTCGATCAGGTAGAAAACGGGGTGGCTATCCGCATGGCTGTCATTTATTTGCTGGCAGCAAAACTCATCAAACCAGAACACCCATGAATGCGGCCGAAACCCCGATAGTGACGTTGACTTTCTCCAGGAAAACATTGCCCAGTGATGTGGTCAAACTCAAAGCGCACGACATCATCTTCAATGCTTTGAAGGAAGCGATTGATGAAGAATTTGTAGCGCATTATTTGGCCATTTTAGCACCGCTCGAACAGGCCTCTACCTCGCGTGTGTTGGTTGTTCCGCGTGACGCATTGGCCTTGTTTCCCGGCAAGGCCGTTGTTGTACCCAGCTTGGAAGAAGCGCAAGATATCGTTGAATTGGATCGCATCCAGCGTGATTTAGGATTTTGATTCGATGAAGCTCACCATTTTAGGTTGCAATGCAGCCACCCCTCGCAACAACGCCCAGACCACCGCGCAGCTATTGGAGATCAACGGGCAGTTGGTTTTGATTGACTGTGGCGAAGGAACCCAATTGCAGTTGCGCAAATTCGGTATCAAATTCGCCCGCATCCAGCATATTTTTATTTCTCATCTTCACGGCGACCACTTTTATGGTTTGATCGGATTGATTTCAACTTTCCGTCTACTCGGCCGCACAGCCGATTTGCATGTTTATGGTCCTAAAGGAATCAAGGAAATCATTACCCTACAACTCAAGTTGGCCAAGTCGTGGACTGATTACGCCTTGTATTTCCATGAGTTGGATAGCGATCAATCCTGCCTTGTTTTGGACCACGAAAAGTTTACAGTAGAAACCTTACCGCTTGATCATCGGGTGTATACCAACGGTTATTTGTTTTGCGAAAAAGCAGGGAAGCGAAAAATTAACACGACGGCGGTAGCCGACTATGGGGTGGAGGTGGCCGATATGGAAAACCTAAAACAAGGCAAGGATATTCAACTTGCTCATGGTGATTGGGTAAAGAATAGTGTACTCACTTTTGATCCTGAACCGCCCAAATCCTATGCTTTTTGTAGCGATACGGCCTATAAACCCGACTTGGCCGAGTTGCTGAAAGGGGTGAATTGCCTCTACCATGAAGCAACGTTTTTGGAGATTCACCAAGATTTGGCGGTAAAAACCAAACACAGCACGGCCAGCGAAGCCGCACAGATTGCCGCAAACGCTGAGGTAAAACAGTTGATTCTTGGCCATTTTTCCTCTCGTTATCCCGACCGAAATGAATTTTTAGTGCAAGCCAAACAATATTTTCAAGATGTTCATCTCGCAGAAGATGGGAAGGGGTTTCAAATTTCCTAATGCTGCTACTCTTCGAGTAGGGCGACTACTCTTGCTGGAGCGGCTGAACCACCGACAATTTTTAAAGGAAATGCAGCAATTTTAAACCCTGATTTTGGTAATTTATCGAGATTGGTCAATTGTTCCATGTGACAGTATTCTCGATCGATCCCCACCAGGTGGGCTTCCCAAAACAATTCAGGGTGGTTGTTCTTTTTGGCTTGTTCCATTTGATAAGGCAGCGGCAAGTCCCACCCCCATTGGTCGATCCCCATAACGCGAATGCCTTGATCGATAAGCCAGATTGTGGCTTCGGCAGACATTCCTGTGCCGCGTTTAAAAAAGTCTGGCGTTCCCATCAAAGCGTCCCGTCCGGTTTGTATCAAAACAATCATCTCAGGTTTTAATTCCAGTCGGTTTTTTTGCAGTGCCTTTTTGATATCCTCTACGGTAATCGCATCATAATCGGCTTTGTGCCGCATATCGATGACGAGTCCGTCACCATAACACCATTCAAGCGGAACCTGATCGATGGTTTTGGCCGGTTGCCCCATGCATTCGGGGCCATAATGCCACGGAGCATCGAGATGAGTGGTCGAGTGAACACCCATTTTTCGAATTTCGTCATCAGCCCATCCTTTGAATTTTTTGGGAAACAATCGAAAAGGAAGCCCAAACAAGCGCACCAGCCATCTTGCTTTGCGGTG
>WTJN01000034.1 GCA_011526265.1 Candidatus Arcticimaribacter sp.
ATCCACCTGATCCACCCGACATTGAAAATAGGCTACCATGTGTGGGTGAATGCCACGACGTTTTTGTGCACTGTTTTGGTGGACGACCGCATGGATTTGTATCGGTTGGAGGTACCCACCAAAAAAGCGACATTGCTCCAAAGACAAGTGGGGCGCAGTTTGCACCACATACCGGGCACCTCCGATTTTAGCTTCATCCATTGGAAAGACCAACAGGCAATTGTGACACGTATTGATGCAGAAATGCAGGTTCAAAACGCATTGTTCACGCTTCCTCCGGGGGTACAGGATCACGCCTGGCTTCCCAATGGCGCGCTTGTCTATGGTGAGGGACAGAAATTGTATTCCGTCCAACCCAACCAACCACCTCGCGTTTTAAAGGATTTCTCCCCCAAGGAAATTCAATCCATCAGTCGGATCGCCATCAGCCCCAACGGGCAGCGCATTGCCTTGGTGGGTGAAGAAATAAAATTGTAATTTAGAGGAAAACGATGCCGCTCCAACATCCGCAAAGAAGGAAAACCTATGATGGAGTACGATTTTATCATCATCGGAGCAGGATCAGCCGGTTGTGTCTTGGCCAATCGCCTGTCGGCCGACCCCCACAATAAGGTGTTATTGCTTGAGGCCGGTGGCCCTGATCGCCACCCCAATATTCACATCCCAGGGGCCTATGGAAAACTTCATAAAAGCAAAGTGGATTGGGGCTTTTGGACCGAACCGCAACAGCATGTGAACAACCGTAAAATCTACCTCCCCCGCGGGAAAACCTTGGGCGGCAGCAGTTCCACCAATGCCATGGCCTATGTGCGAGGCAACCGTGCCGACTATGACGGATGGGCCGAACTGGGAAACAAGGGCTGGAACTATGATGCTGTTCTCCCCTACTTTATCCGTTCGGAGAAACACCAGCAGTACGCCGAGATGGACCACGATTATCATGGGAAGGACGGCCTTCTTTCGGTAGGTTTACCCACCCCCACCGATTCGCCTCTGGTCGAGGCCTTTATTCAGGCCTGTGCCGCGGAACGCATTCCAACCACCAAAGATTATAACGGTGCCCGACAAACAGGCGCTGGCCATGTGCATTGCACCATTGACAATGGAAAACGCGCCAGTGCAGCAGCGGCATTTTTAAAGCCCGCCCTTGCACGAAAAAACCTTATGGTACTCACCCGTGCCCAGGTGACCAAGATCAATTTTGAAGGCAAAAAAGCCGTGGGCGTCGTCTACAATCATGGAAAACGCAGCAAAACCGCCAAAGCCGCAAAAGAAGTCATTCTTTCGGCGGGGGCGTTTCACTCACCACAGCTACTGCAAATCTCTGGCGTTGGCCCGGCCAAGGTGTTAAAAAATGCTGGGGTTGACGTGGTGCACGAACTCAAAGGGGTGGGGAAAAATCTACACGATCATCTGTTTTACCCCATCTGTTGTTCCGCCAAAAAACAAGTGGGCATCAACCACTACATTCCCCCGTGGGCGCAATTCAAAGCGGGACTGCAGTATTTTTTACAAAACAAAGGCGTCTTTTGCAATGGCCCCCTCGAGGGGATGGCCTTCTTCGATTTGGAACGCCAGGGCAATAGCCCCAATTTCCAGTTTCATTTTTCCCCCATGTGGATGGGGAACTCCTATGCCTACGATGCCTATGATTTAAGCACCTTCCCAAAAGAGGATGGATATACGATTCTCCCTACCCTATTGCATCCCAAAAGTCGGGGAACGGTGCACATCCAATCGCCCAATGCAACGATGGCGCCCGTGATTCAACCAAACTTTTTATCGGAGGAGGAAGATCTTGCACAATTGGTTCACGGCGGAAAAATTGCCGTGAAAGTCATGGAACAAAGCGTTTTGAAGAAACATCAAAAAGCCAAAGCATTCCCAAAGATCTATACCAGCGAAAGTGCATTAAAAGCTCACATTAAACAAACCTTGGAAACGGTGTACCATCCTGTCGGTACCTGTAAAATGGGCCATGACCCCATGGCGGTGGTCAACGACCAACTTCAAGTGCACGGCTTAGAGCATCTTCGTGTGGTGGATGCATCGATCATGCCCAAAATTGTATCGGGCAATACCAATGCGCCGGTCTACATGATTGCCGAAAAAGCCGCCGATTTGATTTTGAATGCCTAACTTGAGTGAGTAACCCATAATGCTATCGTTTTGAAAAAACAAAGCACGCCAGTGGATCTAAAAACAGCCCCTATATCGACCCCGCCGCCAGGCTTTGGACAGATCATTCTGCTCATTTTTGCGGCGGAATCTATTTTTCTATTGCCCTTTTTGTTGGCCCGAATTTTCCGCCCCACTTTCTTGGCCGTTTTTGAGATCACCAACTTTGAATTGGGAACACTCTACTCGACCTATGGTGTCGTGGCATTGCTCTCCTATTTGTATGGGGGAACATTGGCTGACCGCTATTCTCCACGAAAGCTCATGGCAACATCCTTAGTGCTCACTGCTGCTGGGGGAATCCTCATGACCCAATATCCTTCTTTGCGCCTGCTTCAAATCCTTTACGGCTTTTGGGGCTTTTCGACCATTTTTCTTTTTTGGGCAGCCATGATCAAAGCCACCAGAAAATGGGGAGGACACCACCAACAGGGACGTGCCTTTGGCTATTTGGAGGGCGGGCGAGGTTTGGTCGCAGCATTGATTGGAGGGGTTGGTGTCTACCTCCTGGCAGCCTTCTTACCGAATCAAGTAGAACCTCTTTCCATCGCAGAAAGGCAAGCGTCTTTCCAGTCGGTCATTTGGTTCACTACAGCGCTTGTTGCGCTTGTGGGACTCGCGGTATTTTTCTTTCTCGATGATACGGAGATGCAAGGAACACAGCATCAATCCACGGCTTGGCATCACATCAAAACAGCGGCGCAGTATAACGTTGTGTGGTATCTCATCGTCATTGTGGTCTGCGCCTATTGCGGTTACAAGGTCACGGATATCCTTTCGCTTTATGCGGCCGAAGTGATGGGTTTTGGTGAGGTCGATGCCGCCAAGGTCAGTGCTTTTCAAATGTATTTGCGCCCGCTAGTTTGTGTGAGTGTTGGCTACCTCGCCGATCGGCAAAGCAGCAGTAAATGGATTTTTTATGGTTTTGTGGTCTTGCTTTTCAGTGCCGCAGCCTTTGCCAGCGGAAAGATTGTGGCCACATACACTCCTCTCTTCATTGGGTTGGTCGTCACCACAGGTTTCGGGGTATACAGTCTGCGCACCTTGTACTTTTCGGTCATTAAAGAAGGGAAAATTCCTTTTACAATAACAGGAACTGCCGTTGGGATGATTTCAGTTGTTGGCTACACCCCAGATATTTTTATGGGGCCCGTGATGGGCTATTTTCTCGATGAATATCCGGGAATGGTCGGGCACCAAAAGGTTTTTTTGCTGTTGGCCGCATTCGCCTTGGTGGGCAGTGTCGTCGCTTTTATTTTGAAAAAAATGGTGCATCAAAATCACGCATAGCCACCGATATTTTTTTACCTTGAAAAACATGAATCTATCCGCAGACTATCTCATTGTTGGCAGTGGCGCCATGGGCATGGCCTTTGCCGACATTCTTGTTGAAGAATCGGACGCTACACTCATTATTGTAGACAAAAACGCAGCGCCGGGGGGGCACTGGAATTTTGCTTACCGATTTGTTCAGCTGCACCAACCCGCCGCCTTCTATGGTGTGAGCTCAAGAGAATTGAGCAACGGCACCACCGACCAACACGGCTTCAACGAAGGCTTTGCGAGTCTTTCCTCTCTTACCGAGATTCAACAGTATTACAAAGCAGTCATGGAAGAACAATTCCTCCCCAGCGGACGTGTACAGTATTTCCCCCAGTGTGAATACATGGGCGAGCATCAATTCCGCTCGTTAGAAACAGGAGAAGTCTTCCAGGTTGATGTCGCAAAAAAACTGGTCAATGCGACCTATCTCAACACCTCGGTTCCCTCTACCCATACCCCCAACTTCAGTTGGAACAAAGGTACCTCCTTACGGCCCATCAATGATTTACCCGATCTGTACCAAAACCACGATCATTTCTGTATTATTGGTGGTGGAAAAACGGGCATGGACGCCATCATCTATCTTTTGCAAAACAATGTTTCTGCCAATGCAATCAGTTGGGTCATTTCCCGAGACAGCTGGGTCATTGACCGCGCAACTACCCAAAACACCGCTGACTTCTTTGTGCAGAGTATTGGGAATCAGGCGCATCAGTTTGAAGCCTTAACCGAAGCCAGCTCCATCGACGATCTTTTCCTTCGTTTGGAAGAGAAAGGGGTATTGATGCGTTTAGACAAAAACATTGTCCCAAAACAATTCCACGGCGCCACCGTGAGCAAAAAAGAATGGGCAGCGCTGCAAACGGTAGGGACAACCATTCGGAAAGGGAGAGTCAAACGCATCAACGACAACACCCTGTTTTTTGATCAAGCCGAACACCATTGCCCGGACAACACTCTTTTTGTGGACTGTTCTGCGACGCCCATTCGCAAAGACCTAAAAAGCGTTCCTATCTTTCAAGACAAGCACATCACCCTACAAACGGTGCGCTCCTATCAGCCTGCGTTTAGTGCTGCTTTTGCAGCACACGTGGAATTGAACTATCCCAACGATAAAGAAAAAAACAAACGCACTGGGGTTGTTCCCCTACCGGATCGGGATACCGACTGGCTACGCGGACTAGCGGCCACCACCACCAACCAATTGACGTGGAGTAGTGACAAACCCCTTCGCCAGTGGATGACCCAAAATCGATTGGATGGATTCAGCCACTTGGTGCGAGGAATCGCCAAAGACGATCTTCCAAAGCAAAAAATCATACAGCGACTAAAAACCAATGGCCTTCCGGCCATGATGAAACTGCAACAATTTATTCAAGTACTCGACCAAATGGAACAAAAAAAAGTCAACAACCCACTCTTTCAAGTGGAAAAGAAACTCTTCTTCAAACACGAGTTGGTAGCCTCCCCTGCTTTGAAAGGAACCACAGGCGAAGGGCAAATTCTAGTAAAAATTGATCGATTTGCCTATACGGCCAACAACATTACTTATGCCGCCACCGGCGATGTCATTCGCTATTGGGAATTTTTCCCGGCTTTGGGGGACCGAAAAGACCTAATGGGTGTTATTCCCGTTTGGGGATTTGCCGATGTCGTTGAATCCAATTGTGAAGATGTTCCCGTTGGCGATCGCATCTATGGATATTTCCCACCGACCGCTTTCTTGATGATGCACCCACAGAAAGTGCAAAAAGAACGTTTTTTTGAGGGCGCACCCCACCGTCAATCCTTGCCCATGGGATATAATCTGTATCGACGTGTCAACAACGAAGCCCAGTACAATCCTCGTTACGACAACGATCGTGCTTTGCTTTTTCCGCTATTCCTAACGTCCTTTTGCCTTTGGGACAGTCTTCAAGAGCAAGATTGGTTTGGTGCGGCACAGGTCTTGGTATTAAGCGCCTCGAGCAAAACCAGTATCGGGCTAGGCTATGCGCTTCAACGCGACCCCTCGGCACCCAAGTCTCTGGGCGTGACCTCCGAAAAAAATCAATCCGCCACGCAAAGCCTGGGCATTTGGGATGAAGTGATCACTTATGACCAAATCGAGCAATTGGATGCCACCGTCCCTACGGTGATTGTGGACATGTCGGGAAACAATGCAGTGCTTCAGTTGCTGCATCAGCATTTTGGCGATCAAATGAAGTTTACCCTCAAGGTGGGGCTCACCCACTGGTCCAAAGCCAATCCAAATGTGGGGACCAACAACCAGCGAAGTAAATTTTTCTTCGCTCCGGCACACATCGAAAAAAGGTTCAAGGAATGGGGACCTGCTCGTTTTGACGAAAAAGTAAATGGCTTTTTCATGGAAACCGTGCAAAAAACAAAAGACTGGCTGGAGTACAACGAAATGGAAGGCCTAGAGGCCTTGGCCAAAGTGCACCCCGAAGTGTGCAATGGAACACGTTCCCCCAAAGAAGGCATCATCATAAAACTGTAAGCATGTATCAATTGGCCCAAATCAATATTGCAAAAATGAAAGGGGAAGATATCAATGCCCCCATCATGAAAGACTTTGTTGAGAACATTGACCGCATCAACCAATTGGCCGAAGCAAGCCCAGGCTTTGTATGGCGATTAAAGGACGAAGGAGACAACGCCTTGTCTATCAATCCTTTTCCAGATAATAGCCTGCTGATCAACGTTTCAGTTTGGACGGATGTAGAGCATTTGAAACAGTACGTCTACCAAAGTATGCATGCCGAAATCATGCAGCGCAAACGGGAGTGGTTTCATCACATTAAAGGCTTTTACTATGCTTTATGGTGGATAAAAACTGGCGAGTATCCCAGTGCAGAAAAAGCGGCAAAGAAGTTATCACAATTGCAAGCCAAAGGTCCCAATCAGGAGGTGTTTACTTTCAATACCGCCTACCCTCCACCACCAAACACAGCGAACTTATGATGAAAATGATGAAAATAGGAGGAATTGCAGGATGCGCCTTGGGTTTTGCGTGTGGTTATCTCTATGGGGTCGGTGGATTTGTCTTCGATATTTTTCATACAGGGATCAACCGTGGCAGCTGGCTCGCGCTGAATGCACTGTGGGGAATGCCGCTTCTCTTTACGGGGATAGGAAGCACCTTGGGTTTGTTTGTTGGTTTGCTGCTCTACTTGAGCAAAAAACTTTCAACGGCCAAGCGGTAAACGTCCAGCCCAAACCCCACTATTATCCCCTTGACATGCGGAGTAATGTAGGACGTATGGCGGAAATCCTCACGAGCAAATGTGTTTGAAATGTGTACTTCAATCACGCTGGTATCAATGGCTTTGATGGCATCGCCAATTCCGACAGAGGTGTGGGTGTAGGCCGCAGCATTGAGAATGATCCCATCCGAGGAAAAGCCAACATTATGCAAAGCATCGATGATCTCTCCCTCAACGTTGGATTGAAAGTAGTCGAATTCTACCGCTGGAAAACGATTTTTGAGCGTATCGAAATAATCAAGAAAGCTTTGTGCCCCATAAATCCCCGGCTCGCGTTGGCCGAGTAAATTCAAATTAGGCCCATTGATAATACTGATTTTCATGGGTTAAAAATACCCTAATTTTTTGAAAAATGTGGGGTAGACTCCTCTATCAAATGATTATCTTCACTAAAAAAAGAAGATGAGCCAAGCTGTATATTCATTTGGACGCATGAAAATCAAAGACTATGAGCAGTACTTGAAAACCTATGGCGTTCCCTTTTTGCCCATACTAACCAAATATGGTGGAAAGTTATTGGCGGCGACAAAGAACGGTCGGGTAATCGAAGGGACAGAAGAGGGCAACTGGACGGTGCTAATCGCATTTCCCGATGGGAAATCAGCGGCCACATTTTATCAATCGCCAGAATACGCTCCCTTAAAAAAACTCCGATTGGAAACCCTGACCGACAGTGCCCTGGCCATTACCTTCCCCGCAGAAATACCCACTGAATGAGGACGTTACTCTCCTTTTTGCTTTGGGGTTCGATGTTTTTTGTGCAGGCCCAAGAAGTGACACTCACCGTTTTGGGCATTGCGCAAGACGCAGGGGCGCCTCAAATGAATTGTACAAAAAAATGCTGTGAGAATCGATGGGGTGAAAAAGCAGTACCAGTCGTCGCTCTCGGCGTGGCCGATACAGACACCAATCGGTTTTTTTTGTTTGAAGCTACCCCGGATCTTCCCGAACAACACCACTTCATGCAGCAAGCATACCCTCTTCAAACACTGGGTGGAATTTTTCTTACTCATGCGCACATTGGTCACTACAGCGGCTTGATGTATTTGGGAAAAGAAGCCATGGGCGCCAAGAAAGTCACCGTATACGCAATGCCTCGCATGCGTAATTTCCTCAACAACAACGCACCTTGGGATCAATTGATCACCGAAAGCAATATCCGCATTCACCCACTCACAGATGGGAAAAGGGTCGATATCTCTCGCCAACTGAAGGTGACACCCTTGCAGGTGCCCCACCGAGATGAATATTCTGAAACGGTTGGCTATGTGATCGAAGGGCCCACCAAAAAAGCACTCTTTATTCCAGACATCGACAAATGGGAACGTTGGGAAACAGCCATTGAAACCGTGTTGAGCACGGTTGATTATGCCTTTTTAGATGCAACTTTCTTTGATGGAACTGAACTCCCCAACCGTGATATGGCCGCCATCCCCCACCCTTTTGTACTTGAAAGCATGGACCGATGGAAAGATTTACCGCTTGCAGAAAAATCTAAAATTTTTCTCATCCATTTCAACCACACCAATGCACTACTGCAACCTAACAGCCCTGCTGTTGAGCGCGTCAAAAAAGCAGGCCTTCAAATTGCAAAAGTAGGACAACAATTCCAGCTCTAATTATGCAATGGGAACAGGCGCTTAAACATTATAAAATTTATCTTCGGTTGGAACGCGGCTTGTCTGACAACACCATCAAAAGTTATGCTTTTGACCTCCAAGCGTTCATTGATTTTTGCACCAACAATACAACCGCAGTAACGCCCATCAATGCAACAAAAGAAGATATACAAGCCTATTTGTATCAAACTGCGCAAACGGTCAATGCCCGGACACAAGCGCGGCAAATATCAGGGTTGAAAAGCTTTTTTAACTACCTGATCATTGAGCATCTCCGCACCTCTTCGCCCATGGAGTTTATCGAAACTCCGAAGATAGGCCGAAAGTTGCCGGAAGTGCTGAGTCTGCAACAAATCGACAAAATGATTGCGGTTTTTGATCGAAATAGCCCCCTTGGTCAGCGCAATGTGGCCATCCTAGAAATCCTTTATGGCAGCGGATTACGGGTCAGTGAACTCATTCAACTGAGAATCTCCGACATTCATTTTGACGAACAATTATTACTCATCACAGGAAAAGGAAACAAACAGCGATTGGTGCCCCTAGGCGGGGTTTGTGCGGCGCAATTGACAACCTATTTGGAGAATTTTCGTTCGGCACAAAAAATTGCTCCTGAAGCGCGCGATATTGTTTTTTTAAATCGTCGAGGTAAAGCGCTCACACGGGCCATGATCTTTACTATTGTGCGACAGGCAGCAGCACGGGCTGGCATCAAAAAAACAATCAGTCCGCATTCTTTTCGTCATTCCTTTGCAACGCATTTGCTGGAAAATGGTGCAGATTTGCGCTCAATTCAAATCATGATGGGACATGAAAGCATTACCACCACGGAGGTCTATGTCCATCTCAACACCAAGTTTTTATCCGAAAGTCTCATGACTTTTCACCCGAGGGGCTAAGCATTGACGACCAATCGGAAGCCCTCTCCATGGATGTTGAGGATTTCGACATTTTGGTCTTGCTTGAGGTATTTTCGCAGTTTGGCAATATACACATCCATCGAACGGGAGGTGAAATAATTGTCATCGCGCCAAATCTTGTTCAGGGCTTTTTCCCTTGGAAGTAAATCGTTGATGTGCAACGCCAAGAGGCGTAAGAGCTGATTTTCTTTAGGCGACAACTTGACCGGTTTTTCCTCTTTATAGCTCAACAAGCGTAGCTTGGCATTGAGGTTGAATGAACCTATCGCAAATTCCATTTCTTCGGAATCTGGCGAAGCCACCATGACGCGCCGTCCGAGTATAGATTTTATTTTCGCCAACAGTACTTCCGAGTCAAAGGGCTTGGACAAATAATCGTCTGCGCCAATTTTAAACCCTTTCAACACGTCTTCTTTCATGGTTTTGGCGGTGAGAAAAATAAGCGGGATGGTCTCGTTTTTTTCTCTTATTTCTTTGGCTAAGGTAAAACCGTCTTTGTAGGGCATCATGACATCCAATAAACAAAGATCAAAGTCTTCTTTTTTAAACTTTTCAAACCCTTCGATACCATTTTTTGCCAGGGTTACCTCGTAGCCATTGATCATCAAATATTCCTTGAGGATATTGCCAAAGTTGGGATCATCTTCGACCAACAATATGCGACGTTGATTTGTTTTCATAGTTTGGTGTTATTTAGAGATTAAGGGTAGCGCAATCATAAAGGTCGATCCTTTTCTCAGTTTACTTTTTACTTGAATTGTTCCGCGAAAAAATTCGACGATTTTTTTTACATAAGAAAGCCCCAGTCCGTGTCCTTTGATGTTGTGAATGTTCCCTCCCTGTTCGCGATAAAATTTTTGAAAAATGAGTTGAAGGGTTTCATTGTCCATGCCCATGCCTTCATCTTTGACTTCGATGATGATCTGCTGGTTTTCTTGGCGGGTGCGCACTTCAATAATGGGCGACCCTTCGGAGTATTTTATAGCGTTGTCCAGGAGGTTGATCACCACGTTTGTAAAATGACTGCTGTGGCCCATGACCTGGTCGTTGGAAGCTTCAAAGTGCTTGTAAATCATCCCTGCCCGATTTTGAACAATCAGTGCCACATGGCTAATGGCTTCCTCTATCAGGGCATGAACACTGACGGGGGTTAGCTCAATGGGCGTGGTTCCGCGTTCGAGTTGAGAGATCATCAATACCGTTTCGATTTGGTCTTGCATGCGCTTGTTTTCTTCTCGCATCATCTTCAAATAACGCGCCACTTTTTTTTCATCTTTAATATTGACCGGATTCTCAATGGCATCGATGGCCAAATTAATCGTTGCGATTGGGGTCTTAAATTCGTGCGACATATTGTTGATGAAGTCTGATTTGATTTCTGAAATTTTCTTCTGCTGAAGAATTTGATATAAAGAAATTCCACACAAAACAATGATGAGTAAGGTGAGCAAAAAGGACAAGCTGGCCACCCCCACAATGGAAGAACGAACAAAACGCTTTTTCTCGGGAAAAGTCACCACCAAATCGTAGATGCTCGTACCATCGTTTTTTACAAAAATGGGGATATTGTACTGTTGTCCCTCGGGAATTTCACTGTAATCTGTGGAACTAATTTTGGTCGCCAACCCTTCACTCAAAACCACAAAATCAAAGGGTATATTGATGTTGCGTTGTAAAAAAGCATCCTTCAATAGATCTTCGAGTTCGTAGGCATCGAGTCGTTTGTGGATGGGAAAAGTATTGGCGATATTGGAAAAAAATGATGCAAACGTGGCTTTTTCAAACGCATTGATTCGCTGAATACGTTCAAATTTTTGTGTAGAAAAAGTACGTCGATTTTCGCGATCAAAGGCCTCTTTAAAAATGCGTTTGGTTTGCATGCCCTTAAAATCAGAAACCTGTGTAAACTCCCCCGCGCTTCCAGGAATGGGGATGGTGTAGTCCTCCTGCAAAATCCCAAAGGTTAATAGCGAGGAGAGGTTCGATTCATCGTCGCTATCGTAGAAAATAAAATTCCCCAAAAGCGATGAGTCTGAGGAAGGAAGACTGTCGGTGAGTTGTTCAAAAGTTTCAATATAATCCAACAATTCGTTGTCCTGAATGTCTTTTGAAACCGCACTGAGAGAGGCTTGAACCGCCATGGAAAATTCTTCCTCGCGGTTGTCAACAGCAGTATAGATGAAATACCATTGAATCCAGATGATCCCCCCCACGGAGAGGATCATAAAAATCATCAAGGCCAAAAAATATTGTTTTTTCATCTATGGTTGAATGCTTCACAAAGGTGATTATTTTCCATCAAAACATGTGTTAAGGCAAACTTAAAGCCGCAAAAACTTCTGATGATAAAGGGCGAGTTGGGCTTGGGTTTTTTCCCAATCGATATTTTCGATGACCCCGTCAGCCAAGGGTATTTTTTGTTCGTCCGTCCACTGTTGTTTCATTCGGGTGCGCACAGCATCTTCATCCACCTGATCCCTTCGCATAACCCGCTGCAGTCGCAACGTTTTTGGCGCAACCACCAAAAGTGTAAAATCCGTTTGTTTGTACCCTCCTGTCTCGAATAGAATGGCGGCTTCTTTGACGACATATGGGGTCTTTTGTTGCCTCACCCAATCCTTGAAATCTGCCCCTACAACAGGATGAACAATGGCGTTGAGTTGCTGTAATTTTTCGGGATGAGCAAAGACCTGTTGTCCTACATATACCCGGTTGAGTGTCGTTCCCTGATAGGCGGTTGTGCCCAAAAGGGCGATCACCTTTGCCCGCACTTCTTTGTTATTAGACATGAGTGCTTTTGCCGCTTTATCTGCCTCATAACAAGGCACTTGTTGCTGCTTGAACCAGTCCAATATACGCGACTTTCCGCTGCCGATCCCCCCTGTAAGTCCAATTATTTTTGTGCTCATTTTTCTCGAATCAAGTATTCAATTTCGGTGGGTGTCCATCGGAGGTTTTTGATGTTGTCCGGGGCTTTAAAAAGCCGAAGGCTAAGCGTGCGGTTTTTGCTTTTTTCAATTTCTGAAAAATCCACCCCTAATTCAATGGCCGTAGGATCTAATGTTTTTAGGATTTCTAAGGGGGCAGATAGCGTCACTTCCACCGTTTCGGGGTAAAGTTTAAGTACTTTTCCTGTTGGGGTGTTTTTTAAGCGCACAGGAACCGTAAACTGCTGCTCTGAGAATCGGTCGACGTCAACTTGCATTGCAATGACAGTTTGCAATGCACTCACCCGTAGGGGCAAAAATGGGAGCGCTACGGAGGTCTGAAAACTTTCTTTAATCGTTTGATCACTAGAAAATAGCGGTGTTATTGTGTTGATATTGTCGACAACAGACTTTGGCCCTGAAAGATCGATACTATCGGGAGAAAAAGTCACCGATACCGCTGAATAACCAAGCGCTAGGGGAATTTGAGGAGTTACAACAGGAACGCGTTTGGTGTATTGTTGTTGATAATCAAACTCTACCGTGGTGGGAAAATAATTGATGATTTGTGTATCTCCCAACAGCTGTTCTTGCAACGACTGAAATTGGGCGCCCAAAGGCAACTCCGCCTTTCCATCCAAAAATTTTGCAGCAGTCATATCAACGTCTAGTGTATTATTTATCCATGTATAATACAAGAATTGAAAGCCCGTAGCGCTCAGGGTGGCCTCAACTTTTATGGGGGCGTTTAACAGTGGAATAACTTCTGTAGGAAGCTTCTGCAGAGTCAATTCCAGCGTGATGACTTCGGTGTAGGTACGCGAAAATTTAGACGCAAACCAGAAGAAAAACGAGAGAACAAGAAAAAAGAGAAAATACTTGGTCCGCCCTTTTTCTCGCGACGCCTTTTGAAGGGCCGTAAAAATGGACGGATCTTTTTTCATGGTCGTAATGCTGCTTTATTGCAACGCATCAATCACCTCTTGACTAACACCTGTGGTAGAGAAACCGCCGTCGTGAAAAAGGTTTTGCATGGTCACTTTTCGAGTGAAATCAGAAAACATCATCACGGTATAGTTGGCGCATTCTTCGGCGGTGGCATTCCCCAAGGGAGAAGTTTTTTCCGCATAGGTCAAAAAGCCGTCCAAACCTTTTACCCCCTGCCCAGCCGTTGTCAAGGTCGGAGATTGGGAAATGGTATTCACACGTACTTGTTTGTCCTTACCCATGTAATAACCAAAGCTTCGGGCTATGGATTCCAAATAAGCTTTGTTATCGGCCATATCGTTATAATTTGGAAAAGTACGTTGTGCAGCAATATAACTCAGAGCAACGATGCTCCCCCAAGGTTTCATAGCGTCTTTTTTGTACAATGTTTGTAGCAATTTGTGAAAAGAAACGGCAGACACATCCCATCCCTTGGTCATCCAATCATGGTTTAGGGCGGTGTAATGTTTTCCTTTTCGCACGTTGACAGACATTCCTATCGAATGCAAAACAAAGTCGAGTTGGCCACCCAAATGCTCCATCGCCTGATCGATCAATTGTTCCAAATCTTCCAATGAGGTTGCATCGGCTGGAATAATGGGGGCATTAATTTTTTCTCCCAGTTCATTGATGGTTCCCATGCGCAGGGCCACAGGGGCATTGGTCAGTACCACTTGGCCGCCTTCTGCATGCACACGTTCTGCCGTTTTCCAAGCAATGGATTGATGGTCTAATGCACCAAAGATGATGCCTTTCTTCCCTTGTAATAATTGGTGGGACATATGTAGTTGGATTTAATTCGCTGTAAATATACGCTAATTCAGTAATTCTTTGGCGTGGATGAGGGCGGCCTCACTCATGGTATTCCCGCCCAACATTTGTGCAATTTCGGTGGTGCGTTCTTCCATAGAAAGTTTTTTTACTTGAGAGGTCGTTGTCCCGCCCTCATCAAATTTAAAAACCTTGTAGTGATGCTTTCCTTTGGCGGCAACTTGTGGCAGATGGGTGATGGTGATGACTTGCATGTACTGGCTCATCCCCCGCATGATTTCTGCAATCTTGTTTCCAACTTCTCCCGAAACCCCCGTGTCAATCTCATCGAAAATAATGGTCGGTAGGGTTTTATACTCCGACAAGATGGCTTTAATGGCCAACATTATACGTGACAATTCCCCGCCAGAGGCTACTTTTTTTAACGCTCCAAAACCTGTGCCTGCGTTGGCCGAAAAGCCAAAATGCAAGCGTTCATTCCCGTTGGAGTTAAATTGATCGATTGGTTCTAGGTTCAATTCAAACCGTGCATTGGGCATGCCAAGATGGTGTAGGATTTGGGTCAGCTGTGTTGTCAATTGCGGGATAGCCATCACCCTATTGTTGTGCAACTTTTCGGCATGGGACTGTAATTGACTTTTCAACCTATTTCCCTCTTGATCTAGCACCAATAAACGCTCTTCCATTCCCTGGGTATCCGTTACTTTTTGTGCAAGTTCGTCCCGCCGATTTTGCAACTCTTCCACCGAACCTAACTGATGTTTTTGCAACAAATGTTGCAGCTGATGTAAAACAGCATCAACCTCTTCCAAACGCGCTGGATTGGCTTCTATTTGTTCACTAACTTGTTCTATCTCTTGTGCCAAGTCATTCATCTCAATGACCAAACTATCCATTCGCTCGCTCAATGCTTCGTAGAGCGTCCCGTAGCCAACGGTTTTCCCCAACGCGAAGCGCATGGAATTTAGTTGTTCCAGCACCCCCATCTGTTCGTTGTAAAAATGTTGATGCACACTTCCCAACTGTTGTTGCAATGCCTCTACATTCGAAAGGGTTTGTGATTCTTCCTCCAATTCGCGCATCATGTTGGGACGAAAATCAATACGGTTGAGTTCCTCCAGCAAAAACTGATTGTAGTCTTGTTCTTGCACCAACTGGGATTGCTGGGCTTTCAGCTGGGTATACTCTTTTTGGACAGCTTTAAAGGCCATCAATAAATCCTGATATTCACCAAGGATCGAACCATTCCCGGCCAATGCATCCAAAACTTCCAGTTGATAATCTTCTTGGGTCAATGAAAGGGTTTGATGCTGGGAATGAACGTCGATGAGTTGATCGCCGAGAGCTTGCAATATATCAAGGGTAACTGGGGTGTCGTTGATGAATGCTCTAGATTTTCCAGAGGGTACGATTTCTCGTCGAATACTGGTGATTGGGCTATAGTCCAAGTCATGTTTGTCGAAAAAATGGTTTAAATCGTAATCGCGAAGAGAAAAAGTGGCATCGACAAAACATTTCTTGGTGCTGTCTTTAAGGGCGGATAGATCCGCACGTTTGCCCAATACAAGGGCCAAACCCCCAATCAAAATAGACTTTCCAGCGCCGGTTTCACCAGTGATGGAAGACATTCCCTTGGAAAAATTAATTTCCAAATGGCTAATCAAAGCATAATTGGAGATGTTGAGTTCTGTCAGCACGTGATAAAAGATTCTTTCAATCAAAGATACACGCCCCTTAGCGCATCACAAAGAAAAAAGATATTATTTCAACCGCTTCCACTTGGGGCCAAAAAATGGCGCAATGCGGTTGAGTGTTGCTTGGGTTCTAGACAATTCTATGTCTGGTCCAGCAGTAAACAAATCGACGATTTCGTCTGATTTTGCATCAAAAAAAGTTTGCAGCAACAAGGCATTAGGACGACGATTGTACAGCGGATGAAAAAGCTCCAAAGCATCCATAACTCCTTGTTTTCCTTGCAAGGTGTTTTGTTCCATAAGGTCCATGCCATTACGGTGATAGTTGTACTGCACTTGGCGGTATTCTCTGAATGTATTGGACAGTAGGGTGTCGATCAACCAAAAACGATTGCGGTTCCCATCTCGCTGATTCCAGCCTTTCATGGTATTTTGCTGGGCCAAGATCATGACTTGTTGAGCCGCCTTAAAATGCTGAGTTCCGGCGCGTAGACCGAAGCTATCGGCCTCCATCCCTAACGCAATATAAACATAGAAGCTAATGAGGGAGATTAGATTGGATTCATAGGTCGCTGGATTGAAGAACAAAGGCTGGTATTCTTGGTACCCAAAGACGATATCTTTATCCAAAAAATTAAATAAAGGGGTGTAATAATTGGTTCCAAACACGGGTCGTTCAACCTGCACCTGAAGCGTTCCCTCAAAACGCGACCCGGAGTAAGCTGTGAGATTCAAAATCATACTGCAGCGCACTCTTTCTTGGGCGGGTAAATCTTCATCGGTCCAAGCATTGGCGTTTAAAAATTCGTTTAGCGAACGCTCAAGGGTTTCAAATATTTGTTGATTGGTCTGGTTGACAAATTCGGCATTTACCACAAAACGCCCCTCGATGGATTGCCCAAAGACCAAGCTGCTTGTCAGTAAAAAAAGAAGATTCAGGTAACGCATGCTAGCGGAGAATTTGATCAAAAATGTCTTGCGCGACCGCCGCTTTTGACTTAAGGTCAAAATGAACGATATCGCCTTCGGCATGAATAAAGGTAACCTTATTTTGATCACCACCAAAACCGTCGTGTGGGTCGTTCAATGAATTCAAGACAATTCCATCAAGTTTTTTACGACGGCATTTCTCTGTCGCATTTTCCAATTCATTTTCGGTTTCGAGCGCAAATCCGAGCAGGTATTGTTTGTTTTTCTCCTCGCCCATCTGCGCAAGTATGTCTTTGGTAGGCTGCAATTCAATGACCGGTATTGCTGCGGTTTTTTTAATTTTTTGAGCAGCCACTTGCGTGGGAGAAAAGTCGGCAACGGCAGCGGCGGCTATGGCAATATCCACTGTGGCATAGACCTCAAAAACAGCCGAATACATTTCTTGCGCACTCACTACGGGAATAACGGTAATGTTCGAATGCTTAGCGGTCAAAGCTGTTGGCCCAGAGACAAGCAGAACTTCTGCGCCTTTATGGGCAGCTGTTTCAGCAAGGGCATACCCCATTTTGCCCGAAGAGTGGTTGCCGATAAATCTCACCGGATCAATCGCTTCATAGGTGGGTCCCGCAGTAATCAATACTTTTTTCCCATAGAGGGGCGCTGTTTTTTGTAGAGTTTTTTCTACTTGGACAAGGATGTCTTCAGGCTCCATCATGCGGCCTTTGCCTTCCAAACCACTCGCCAAGAAGCCTTCTTGAGCGGGAAGTATATGATGACCAAACGCTTCTAGTTGTGCTAGATTACGTTGATTGGCAGGATGGGCATACATGTCTAAATCCATAGCAGGAGCAACGAAAACAGGACAATTAGACGATAAATAACACGCCAACAGCAGGTTATTGCAACGGGCGTGGGCCATGGCCGATAGGGTATTGGACGTTGCCGGGGCGATGAGCATGAGATCGGCCCAAAGCGCCAAGTCCACATGGTTGTTCCATTCGGGGTATTCTCCGTCCTTTTGTGTAGTAAATTGTGCAACAACAGGGTTGTTGCTCAAGGTCGAGAGTGTTAATGGGGTAACAAAATCTTCAGCAGCAGGAGTCATGACCACTTTTACCTCGGCACCCGCTTTAACCAGTGCACGCACCAACAAGGGAGTCTTGTAGGCAGCGATACCCCCGGAGATACCCAGTAGAACGTTCTTGCCCCGAAGAATCGACATTGGTTCTATTCTTCCGTATTGCGGTGATAAACGCGGTCGTTTAACCACTCCTCTACGGCCAAAGCATGTGGCTTAGGAAGGCTTTCATAAAACTTAGAAACCTCAATCTGTTCCTTGTTTTCGAAAATTTCTTCTAGGCTATCGTTGTGAGTGGCAAACTCATCGAGCTTTTCGTGCAACTCTTTCTTGATGTCAAGATTGATTTGCGCCGATCGTTTTGCGATAATCGAAATGGCTTCGTAAATGTTTTGCGTGGACTGCTCTACGTTGTTTTTGTCGTAAGTTGTCGTAGATGTCGGTGCTTTTGATTCTCTGTACTTGGTCATCCTGCTAGTATTTTGAAGTTAAGGTTGTGTTGTTTCGAGCAACGCGATTTCTTTACTCACGCGTTTCATTTTTTTATCAATTTCATCCAGATAAAGGGTTTCTGGATAATAGCGCAACAAGGTCGATTGAATTTGCTCCAATCCTTTCAAGCGCTCTAATTTTTTGGTGATGATACTATTTACCGCAATTTCATAGGAGGAAAGAAACTTATAATAGATTGCATCTTCCCTAAAAGGGGTCCCGGGATAGCCTCGAATGAAATTATCCATGGCCTTAATGGCTGCTTTGTAATCGCGTATTGTGTGGTATTGCTTGGCGATTTCAAAGTCTTTCTTCTCCAGTTTGGTTTGCAATTCTTGCACGTAGGTGTTGGCCTCTGCAACAAAACTTGAGTTGGGATAATTGTCGATAAATATTTGCAGCTTATCCATGGCCTCGATGGTATTGGACTGGTCAAGACTAAAGAGTGGAGAAAGCATGTAATATGACTTGGCGGCCATGAAATTGGCTTCATCGATACGGTCACTGTTGGGGAACGAACTCACAAAACTTTCAAACTGATAGGCTGCGAGATAATAATCTTTGGTTTCAAAATAGGTGTTGGCAAAGAAAAAGACAATCCGCTGGGATTGAGGTTTCCCTCGGTAGGCGGGCATGATCTGTTCAAACAAACGGTTGGCACGGCGATAATCACCCGAACGGTAGTATTCCTCCGCCGCTTTGTATTTTGCTGACATGTCTGTGGAGTTGAGTACTTTCTGATAAGGACTACAAGCAGTGAACAAGAAAGTGGCTAGAAATATAAAAGCCACATGATTACAGAATTGTTGCATGCCGCAAAGGTAGTAAAATTGTCAAGGAATTCCACGGCATCAATATTGCCAAAAAAGTGTGAAAGTTTAATCTATGTTTTGTGCAGCAACACGAATCCGCTCATAGAGCGTCTCTGATGCGGAAACCAATGGAAGTCTGAGTTGATTTTCCATGGCGTTTTGTTGGTGCAATAAGGCTTTTAGACCTGTTGGATTTCCCTCTTCGAACAACAAAGAGATCAGGGGAAGAAAATTTTGCAACAACGCTTCTCCTTTTTCTTTTTTCCCTTCAAAACCGTAGCGAATCAATCGACTAAAAGCTTCGGGAAGTCCCCCTCCGATCACAGAAATAACACCGTCTCCCCCGGCCAAAGTCAGGTGAAAAGCGGTGGAATCATCTCCCGACAACACCAAAAAGTGTTCGGGCGTCTGGGCAATGAGCTCTTTTCCCAAGGTCAGATCACCCGTAGCGTCTTTAATCCCTATAATGTTGGTGTGGTCCTTGGCAAGGGCTAGTGTGGTTGAATTGGCAATGGACACGCCCGTTCTAGAGGGGACATTATAGAGCATAACCGGCAATGGTGCAGCCTTAGCGATCGCAGAATAATGCATGTAAATCCCCTGTTGATTGGGGCGATTGTAGTAGGGACAAACAGAAAGTATAGCGCAATACCCTGTGAAATCTGTGGTCGCTAGTTCATCCACCAACGCCTGGGTATTGTTTCCTCCCAATCCATAGACCAGGGGCAAACGGCCATCGACGAGGGCTACAATATGACGAGCAATCTTTTGTTTTTCAGCGGTTGTCAATGTAGCTGTTTCGGCTGTCGTTCCCAGAGCCACAATATAGTCTATCCCGGCGTGAATATAGGTCTCGATCAAGCCTGAAAAAGCAACATAATCCACCTGCCCATTCGCATCAAATGGTGTCACTATTGCTACTCCAGTCCCTCTTAATTCTTTCATTTCAGATACGATTTAATTGCCGTAGGTATTTTTTAAGTTCCGTCTTCAATACGTCAACTTCTTGGGGAGAAAACGCAAATATAAGGTCATTCAAGTCTTTTTCTGTGGGTAAAAAACCAACACTCAAACGGTGCTTTTTCGCCGATGATAACCAATTCAAATACAGGTCGTTGGATTGATGCATGTTGATCAACAAGTCGACTTCTTCTGCACAACTAACCTCAATTTCGTTGGGAAGTTTTCCAAAGAAACTGATTTCTTTGGGCCGAAGTACTGCACACATGGCATTGTCTTCCTGCGCAACAGTTCGTCGGACAGTCATGATCTGAATCTTATTCGCTTTAATGTTGAAGAAATCACCTAGAGACGTGATTTGTTGGACGCTAATCTCCAAAGCCTCGTCCAAAACAACTCCAAGAGAGGTGACTTTGAATGAAGGTTCGTATCGCTTGGAAACAACCATTTGCTCCAAACGTTTACGATAGGCTCTTTGATGAAAAAAACGCTTCACTTTTTTTTTGCAAATGTAAAAAACCTCGTGGGGTTTTCTTACGCAATGATACAAATGTTACAAAACAACCGTTAAAGTTCTATTCACAACATTTCTAGAAACTGATCCTCATTCACTAAAGCGATTCCGAGGGTTTCGGCTTTTGCTTTTTTGGCGGGTCCCATGGCGCTTCCGGCCAAAATAAAACTGGTTTTAGATGAGATCGAGCTCCCTACTTTTCCGCCATGGGCTTCAATCATGGCTTTGAGTTCGTTACGCGAATAGCGCTCAAAAACGCCTGATACCACAATGGTTTTGCCTTCGAATGTTTGGCCGAGTGTTTGTGCCTCTTCTACTTCCATAGATAAACCATAGTTCTGCAGAAAATCAATCTCAGCAACTTGAGATTCATCCTGAAAGAAATGCATCAAACTTTCTACGATTTTTTCTCCAATATCGTTTACAGCGACCAATTCCTCTGCGGTGGCACTTTTGAGACGTTCCATGGTTTTAAAGTGTTTGACCAAACGTTTGGCAACAGTTTCTCCCACATGACGGATCCCCAAACCAAAGAGCACCTTATGGAAAGGTTGTTGCACTGAAGCGGTGACACCCATCAACAGGTTGTCGACCGATTTTTCAGCCATTCTATCCAATCGCAAAAGGGAGGCTCGTTCCAAACGGTAGAGGTCTGATATTTTTGTGACCAACCCAGCATGAAAAAGTTGTGTGACCGTTTCACTTCCGATCCCATCGATATCCATGGCCTTGCGGCTTACAAAGTGTTGAATCTTTCCAATCTGCTGTGTTGGGCATCCCGTGGCATTTGTGCAATAGTGTTGTGCCTCGCCCGCCACGCGTTCCAGTGGCGCCCCACAATCGGGACAATGACGCGCAAAGACAATCGCCTGATCTAACGGGCCACGTTGTTGGGGAACAAAACCGGTGATCTTTGGAATAATCTCCCCTCCTTTTTCAACATAAACCTCGTCGCCGATGCGTAGGTTCAATTTTTCGATTTGATCGGCATTGTGCAAGGAAGCCCGTTTGACAATGGTTCCCGACAATTGTACAGGCGCCAAGTTGGCTACAGGGGTAATTGCCCCTGTTCGTCCTACTTGATAATCGACAGAGAGCAGGGTTGTACTCACCTGCGGGGCTTTGAATTTATATGAAATCGCCCAACGGGGTGATTTTGCCGTATAACCCAATGCAGCTTGCAATTCCAAATCATTGACCTTGATAACAATCCCATCAATATCAAAAGGCAGCGACGATCGCTGTTCTTCCCATTGTTGAATGTAGGCAAGAACGTCTTCCATCGCTCCAAAACGAGCACGACTTTCTGGTACTGTAAATCCCCATGAAACGGCTTGATCCAACGCTTCGCTGTGGGTAGAATAAGAAAGGTCTCCCGCCAAGGCGTAGAAAAAGCATTGCAACGGTCGACGGGCAGTTTCACTGCTGTCCTGTAATTTCAAGGAACCGGAAGCCGTGTTGCGCGGATTGCTATACAAAGATTCGCCAGCGGCTTTTCGCTGCTCATTCAATGCTTGAAAACCCGACAAGGGCAAGATAATCTCCCCGCGGATATCAAATTGTGAAGGATAATCTCCTTGTAGTCGCAAAGGAACATTTTTGATCGTCTTAACGTTGGCCGTTACATTATCTCCTTGAATCCCATCGCCTCTAGTAACGGCACGCGCTAAACGACCATCGATATAGGTCATGTTGATGGAAGCACCGTCAAACTTTAATTCACACGTGAAGTCATTGATCTTTTGATCTACTTTTTTTTCGATTCTTTCCACCCAATCTTTCAGTTCATCGGGGGAATAGGTATTGTCCAGCGAATACATCCGGTGATCGTGCACCACGGTTTCAAACTGCTTGGTTATTGTTCCGCCTACCCGTTGTGAGGGAGAATGGGGATCATAAAATTCGGGATGATTTTTTTCAAGCTCGACCAATTCGGCCAATAATTGATCGAACTCAAAATCACTGATCAAACTTTGATCCTCCATGTAATACGCATGGTTGTAACGATGTAAATCATCACGAAGTTGTCTTATTCGCTCTTGTACCGTCATTGTTCAAATTTAAGGAATCGTTTTTTGCCAAACAGGTCTTTTTTCATTTGAGATGCTTTTCCACCATGCTGCACATTGAGTACATTCATGGCCTCTTCCGCCAGTGGATTGATTTCAAAATAGATGGGAATGTTTTTGGAAGAAGATCGCTTGACTTGCTCGATGATGGTGCGGTAAAAAAGCAATGGATCTTCTTCGGGAACAAACAATGCCAAAGGGGGTTCATGGGCCAACACATTGGCGTGCATTTGTTTTTTTTCACTGGGTAACACATAGGGTGGATTGGAAACAACGATATCCACTGTCGAAAAATCAATGGTGTCTTTTAGGAGATCGGCGTGTTGCCATGCAATGTCCAAATCATTTTTTGTCGCGTTCCCCTTGGCCACTTCTAAGGCCGGGGCACTTACCTCAAGCGCAGACACTGTCCAGCTTGGACGTTCCTGCTTTAGTGCCAATGCAATGGCGCCAGAACCGGTACACAAATCCATCACATGGCATTCATCTTCCGAGTGGTCATCGAGTACCCATTGCACCAATTCTTCGGTTTCTGGACGAGGAATCAGCACGCAAGGATCTACATTCAGCGAGAGGTGTCGGAAATGACTAACGCCCAAGACATATTGCAAAGGCACTGCTGCTTTGAGCTGAGCGAGCATATTCAACGCACTTTTTTGTTCCTCATCGGTGAGGATGTCGTTGGGGACAAGTCCTACTTTTAAGGACGACCACCCAAACAAGAACGCTGTAGCGCGCTTAAAAATATCGTCGATTTCATTTTGGCCATACAATGGGGCTAAGTCTTTTCTAAACCGTTGGCGCAACTCAAGGACTGTCATGCGAGTGTTTTGGTCATCCATACGTTACATGAGGTATGCCCCGTGGCCCCCATAGGTCCATCGATATAACCAAATGCCTTTTTCTTGTATAGCTTTTGCGCGGCCTTCATATATGGCATTGTTTCGAGATAACATTGGGTAAACCCTTTTTCTTTTGCAAAGCCAAGACAGGCGTCGATTAACTTTTCTCCCCACCCCATTCCTCTTGCTTGGGGGAGAAAATACATTTTTTGCAATTCACATATCGCCTCCGGTCCCCCGGCAAGTGGTGCGATTCCTCCACCGCCCAACAGTTGCCCATCGACCTCGATGACAAAATAGGCAGAACGCGCCTTTTGATAGGTAGAAAACATGGTGTCCAATTCTGGATCTGCATAGGCTGTACCCACCTTGGGAACACCCAATTCCACAAGGACCTCGCGGATTATTTTTGCGATTGCTTCATTATCATTTACTGAAATTTTTCTGAGGATAACCATTACTTTTTACCTTTGCGATGCAAGATATCATTTACTTATCTGATTCGAACAGCTTTGAAAGAAACTTTGATCATCGACGAACGTTTTATGCAACGCTGTTTGCATTTGGCTGAAAAGGGCCGTTCGACGGTTGCCCCCAATCCCATGGTGGGCTGCGTGATTGTTCATCAAAACAAAATCATTGGCGAAGGCTGGCATCAAAAAGCAGGACAGCCCCATGCGGAAGTCAACGCAATTGCCAACGTGAAAGACAAAGCACTTCTAAAAAAAAGTACCGTATACGTTAGTTTAGAGCCCTGTAATCATTATGGACGCACCCCACCTTGCGCACATCTTTTGGTAGCGCAAGGCGTAAAACGTGTGGTTGTGGGCTGCCAAGACCCCTTTGAAAAAGTCAATGGCAGTGGCATAGAGACCCTACGCCAAGCCGGAATTGAAGTTGTCGTCGGAGTTTTGGAAAAAGCGTGCCAAAGACAAAACGAACGCTTTTTCATCTTTCATCAACAAAAACGCCCTTATATCCTTCTCAAATGGGCACAAACGGCCAACAACATGATTGCGCCATTGCCCGAAGACAAGGCCTCACAACGACCATTTTATATTGCGCAGCAATCCGATTTGCGTCGTGTACATCAATGGCGAAGCGAAGAGGCGGCGATTGCTGTGGGTGCACAAACCGCCATGGACGATGATCCTGCATTGACCACCCGATGGGTGCATGGGAATAACCCTGTACGTGTTTTGCTCGATCCGCATGACCGCGTTGGGAAAGAACACCGAATTTTTAATGGAGAAGCCAAGACCCTTCATTATACCCATTTGACCTTGGGGCTTTCCCCCAACCCCTCCCCAAAAGAATACCTTTCGGCTGTATTAAAAGACTTGTACACAAAAGAAATCACGAGCCTGTTGGTCGAAGGAGGCCGATTTACACTTCAGCAGTTGATTGATGGCAATCTCTGGGATGAAGCTAGGATTTATATTGGAGAAAAAACTATTTCAGAAGGGATTGAAGCTCCTCAATTTCCCGCTATGCGTCAAGGGAAGCGTCATCAAGGGTGGCAGCATCGATGACCTGTTTGAATACGGCCTGAAATTGCGCTGGACATCGCATGGGTTTACGACTATCGGAACGCATAAATGCCAGAGTCGTCATGGCTTCACAAACCAAGTCGTTGTGCTGATTATAGACACGGTAATCAAAACGCATTTTTACGAGGGGGACCGCATCCAAATGAATATGAACACGAAGGGTATCTTCAAATCGTGCAGGGGTTTTAAACTGTATGTTTGCCTCAATCACTGGCATCATCACACCGGCCAGCTCCATTTCGGCATAGGAAACTCCCAGTTGCGTTAACCATTCGAGGCGGGCAACTTCAAAATAGCGCAAATAATTACTGTGATGCACAACACCCATTTGATCGGTTTCTCCATAACGAACCAATAAGGGCGCAGAAATGAAATGTGGCGTATTAAATTTAATCTTATTTTAATTAAATGAATGGGCTTAATTTCCAGAAAAAAAAAAAGAAAATCAAGAGCAAAACGTGTTTTTTTTTCACTTTTTTTACCCAATATTTGTCAAGACAAAATCGCATGGTAGAAACCACCTGCAAACCATTTTTTTGAAAGTCAATGCAAAGAACTGCTTCTCAATCTTGGAATAGCTGTTTGTCCTTTATAAAAGACAATATTCAACCACAAGCATACAAAACTTGGTTCGAGCCCATTGTCCCCTTAAAATTGACCGACAATGCCCTGAGTATTCAGGTGCCGAGTAAGTTTTTTTACGAGTGGCTGGAAGAGCACTACGTGAAACTGCTCAAAATTGCGTTGACCAAAGAACTGGGAGAAGGAGCCCGTTTGGTGTATGTCATCAAAATGGAAAACACCTATGGAAACAAACAACCGTTTACTGAAAGTATTCCCAGTAGTCAACAAACAGCTGTTGGCGCTCAACAGGTTGATGCACCTCTGAGTAGCATCAGTACCCAACTAAAAAACCCGTTCATCATTCCTGGCATAAGGAACCTGCAAATTGAATCCCAACTCAACCCCAACTATAATTTTCAGAATTTCCTTGAAGGCGACTCCAACCGTCTTGCGCGTTCGGCAGGAATTGCTGTTGCCAACAAACCGGGAGGTACGTCGTTCAATCCACTCCTTATATTTGGAAATGTTGGACTAGGAAAAACCCACCTTGCGCATGCCATTGGTGTGCAGATCAAAGAAAAATTCCCCGATAAAACGGTCCTCTATATTTCTGCCGAAAAATTTACCCAGCAGTACATTGAATCGGTGAAGAAAAATACCCGCAACGACTTCATTCATTTCTATCAACTCATCGATATCTTGATTATAGATGATGTGCAGTTTTTTTCGGGCAAGTCGGGAACACAGGATGTATTCTTCCATATTTTCAATCACCTCCACCAAAACGGAAAGCAGGTCATTCTCACCTCTGACAAAGCCCCTGTGGATATGCAAGACATTGAGCAGCGCTTGCTCTCACGTTTCAAGTGGGGACTCTCGGCAGAGTTGCAACAACCCAATTTTGAAACGCGTATTTCAATCCTGAAAAACAAGCTTTATCGCGACGGTGTGGTTATTGACGATGAAATCATTGAGTATGTCGCCAAAAACATCAAGACCAACATCAGAGAACTGGAGGGCGCGATTATTTCTTTGATCGCTCAGTCTTCCTTCAACAAAATGGAGGTCACCATTGATTTGGCCAAAGAGATTGTAGAGAAATTTGTCAAAAACACCAAACGCGAAGTCAGTATCGACTACATTCAAAAAGTGGTGTCTGAATACTTTCAAATGGATGTGGAAACCCTTCAATCCAAAACACGCAAACGACATATTGTGCAAGCGCGACAATTGGCCATGTACTTCGCCAAAAAGTTCACCAAAGCCTCATTGGCTAGTATTGGTAGTCAGATTGGTAAGCGCGATCACGCTACGGTGTTACACGCCTGTAAAACCGTTGACAACCTTTCTTTTACCGACAAACAATTTCGTAAATACGTCGAAGACCTCAACAAAAAGCTGACGCTCTAACCCCCGCAATGGTGTCCAAAAGCGTATTGATGGTATGTTTGGGGAACATTTGTCGTTCTCCACTAGCGCATGGCATTATGGCCCATTTAACACAAACACTCCCTGTAGAAGTCGATTCTGCCGGGACAGCCAGTTACCATGTGGGTAACCCACCCGACCCAAGAAGTATTGCAGAAGCGGCCAAACATGGCGTTGATATTTCGAACCAAAAAGCCCGACAATTTACCCCCAATGATTTTAAGGCATTTGACCATATCTTTGTCATGGACAGGCAAAACCTCAAACATGTGCTTGCACAGGCGAGTAGTCAACAAGAAATGGATAAAGTACAACTGTTGCTCGGCGATACAGAAGTAGAAGACCCTTACTACGGCGGAGAAGAAGGCTTTGCCATTGTGTACAATAAAATTTTCGCTGCTTGCACCAGCATTATTTCGGCATGGGAAAAAGCGTAGAAATCAAAAACAATCCACCCACACTCTACTTGATCCCTTGTCCTTTGGGGGACAATGCACCTTTGGAAGTTCTCCCGTTAACCATCCGAAAAACACTCGAACCGTTGACCCATTTTATTGTTGAAAACGAAAAAGAGGCCCGACGGTTTATCAAGCGGATTGCCCCGCAGAAAAAACAAGATGAATTGGTGCTTTTTCCGCTCAATAAATTCACCGATCCGCTAGAGCTGCAACATTATTTAGATCCCATGGCCCAGGGGCACTCTATGGGGCTGCTTTCCGATGCGGGTTGCCCGGGCGTGGCTGACCCTGGTGCTGTAATGGTGCAAAGAGCCCACCGAAAAAACTATCGCGTTCACCCTCTTGTAGGGCCCTCTTCCCTCCTTCTCGCACTCATGGCCTCAGGGATGAACGGACAATCGTTTGCCTTTAACGGCTATTTACCCATCGACAAACAAGAACGGCTGAAAGAGATCAAAAAAAAGGAAAAACTTTCAGCGGAGCACAACCAAACACAACTGTTTATTGAAACGCCCTACCGCAACGAACAATTGCTGAAGGATTTCACCCGCGTACTGCACCCCTCGACCTTGCTCAGCGTAGCCATTGATTTAACCTTATCAACTGAATGGATCAAAACAGCACCTGTGGGGGAATGGAAAAAAACAACATTAGCTTTCCACAAACGCCCAGCCGTCTTCCTTTTTCACAAATCGCTATCGATATAATTTACGTTGATTGAGATAGCGATAATATGACCGTGCCTTGCGGTTGTGCTCTCGAAGTGTTTTAGAAAACAGGTGAAAGCCGGGTTGCTGAGGATTGGCCACAAAGTACAGGTAACGATGTACTGTAGCATCAAGCACGGCATCGATAGAGGAAACATCAGGCATGCTTATGGGACCCGGCGGGAGTCCACGGTATTTGTAGGTATTGTAGGGGGAATCGATTTTTAAATCTTTTTTCAATACCCGACGAATGATGAGGTCAAAATCGTTCTTTTGTTGCTTGAGGGCGAAAACCACCGTGGGGTCGGCCTGCAAACGCATGCGTTTTTTCAAACGATTGAGGTAGACCCCTGCGACCACGGGTTTTTCACTATTCTGTTGGGTTTCTTTCTGCACGATGGCGGCCAAACAAATCACCTCTTGGGGGGAAAGACCAAGGGCTTCGGCTTTTGCCCTGCGTTCTGCCCCCCAGAAACGTTGGTATTCTTTCCACATGCGTTGTTGAAATTCTGCGGGAGAAGTATTCCAATAAAAAGAATAGGTGTTGGGAATATACATGGCCAAGGCATTGGCGGGGGTGAAATCATGCGCTTGCAAAAAGGCACTGGACCGCATTTGCGTCAATAAGCTAAGACTATCGGCCTCGATTTGTTGGGCAACGCGCCCGGCCAAGTTTTCCAATCGCTCCATGTTGTTGAACGTTACCCGAACCGAAAGCGAACCACTGCGGAGGGTATTGATGATTTCATTGTTGTTTGCCCCTTTTTTGAGGCGGTATTTTCCACCACGAATACGCGTAGCGTACCCTTTTTTCTGTGCCGCTAAAGCAAAGTCTTCAAAAGACAGCAACAAAGGAGACAACTCGGCCCGCAATTCCTCGAAGGTGGCGTTTGAAGGAATAAACACATAAGCAGCATCATTGGTAAATGCTGTATTCTGAAAAAAGAACACCCGATAGAAGGTGTAGACAAAATAGCATCCCCCAAGAGCAATCAAGAGCGTCACCAACAACGCAATTCTTCGTTTAATCATTGTATATCTTTTGTACCATCACTTCGTCGTGATAGGTATTGTTGCTAAAATTCCATTGCTTCTTTACCCCGGCAACACGGTACCCCATGGACTGAAACAATGCTTTACTCGCCTCATTTTCGGGCGCAAAATTGGCATACAATTGATGCAACTGCAGTACGCCAAAAGCTTGTTCTTCCAACAGAGCCAGTGCTTTTTTTCCGATCCCTTTTCCACGATAAGCATCCAATAGAACAATCCCAACACCCGCCCGTCGGTGGGTGGGATGAAAATCAAACAAATCGACACATCCAAGAACATCACCCTCCTTTTCCTGTGCAATGATGTAGCGGTATTGCTTGGCGGTGTAGATATCCTCAGACGCCGATTGGAGATAGGCGGCTAAAACCGCTTTTGAGAAAGGAAGTTGGGTGTGAGAAAGGTGCCACAAATCCTGATCGTTTTCGAGGCGATAGAGAACATCTAAATCTGCGGGTTCCGCGGCCCGAAGCATTACCCCTTCCATTGACCGTGGTATACTAAGGTTGCCGGACCAATGAGGTCGATCTGTTCATACCCTTGCGCTGTGGGCTGAAATTGGACCACCAATTGGCCACCTTGCACATGAATAGTCACGCTGTTGGCCGCTGTTTTGCCCAAATGATGCATGGCCAATGCCACTGCCGTAGCTCCGGTTCCGCAAGAAAGCGTTTCGTCTTCTACCCCACGTTCGTAGGTGCGAATCGCAAATGTATCTTCGCGCTGTTGCTCAACAAAATTCACGTTGGTCCCCGCATCAAAGTACGGAGCTCCCCGACGAATGGTACGTCCTTTATCGACCACCGGGAAAGTAGACAAATCATCCACCAGTTCGACGTGGTGGGGAGAACCAGTATCTAAAAAAATACGCTTCTGCGCGTGCACAATCTCGTTGACGTCATGCATACGCAAAGCAACAATACCATTGTCGAAGCGCACAGCAGAATGCAGTCCGTCAATGGCTTCGAAGGTCGTTTTATGGTCGATAATTCCCAAGCTTGCAGCAAAGGCCACGGTGCATCGCGCACCATTACCACAAAGAGTGCTTTCATTGCCATCGGCATTGAAATACACCATCTTAAAATCGGCTATTTTACTCTGCTGCACTAGAATCAATCCATCGGCGCCGATGCCAAACCGTCGATTACAACAATGCGCTACAAAGGCCTGATCTTCTTGGGGAAACACCTCATCACGATCGTCGATCATGATAAAATCATTGCCCGTGCCTTGGTATTTATGAAAAGCAAATTGCATGTTCAAAGGTACAATTATTTTAAGGTTTTTTTTGGCTGTTAAAAGCACGTTAAAGCCCATAGAAAATCGCCATTAGTTGCCCTAATTTTACATCAAAAAAAACGCACCATGATCAAAAAAATCAGTTCTCTTGCCTTTGTCGCCGTGCTTAGTGCCTCCACCACTTTTGTGCTATTGCAACATGTTCCAGAAAACATGACAAGCCCACCCCCGGCGCCCACCTATACCCCTGCGGGATACCGCTACAACCTGAGCGGAGTGAGTGCCGCACCCACAGACTTTGTTGATGCTGCCGCCAAAAGCATCGATGCTGTTGTACACGTCAAAAACACCAATCTGGGCACTACCCCGCGCTCCCCTTGGGAATATTTCTATGGCCGTGGCAATGCGCCTAGTGTTGGTATGGGATCTGGCGTGATTGTCTCTCCCGACGGTTTTATTTTAACGAACAACCATGTGATTGAAGACGCCTCCAAAATTGAAGTAACCACCAACGACAACCGCCGTTTTGAAGCCCAACTAATTGGGACCGATCCCTACACCGATATTGCGGTCCTTAAAATTTCGCCCCAACAAAATCTGCCCTTCCTTTCCTTTGGTAATTCCGATGCAGCCAAAATCGGGGAATGGGTGCTGGCCATCGGCAATCCGTTCAATCTCAACTCTACCGTTACCGCTGGCATCATCAGTGCCAAGGCCCGTGACCTGAATGAACGCGACGATAAAAATCAATCGTTTATCCAAACCGACGCGGCGGTGAATCGCGGCAATAGCGGCGGGGCACTCATCAACACCCAAGGTGAATTGATTGGCATCAACACCGCCATCACCTCGCTGTCGGGTGGTTTTGAAGGCTACTCCTTTGCCGTGCCCAGTAATATCGCCCTCAAGGTTTTTGAAGATTTGGTCGAATACGGCAGCATCCGAAAAGGCTTGCTTGGTGTACGCGGAAGCGCTATTGTTCCCGAAATCAAAGCCGCTTTGGAGGAACGCAATGTGTTTGAAAATGAAGGGTTCTATGTGAATGAAGTCATGGAAGGTATGGGCGCACAAGCGGCGGGCATTCAAGCCGATGATGTGATCCTGCAAGTGGATGATGTGAAAATCAGAAAATTCTCCGACCTCACGGGCTACTTGGAAAGCAAGCGTCCGGAAGATGTGGTGCGCGTCAAAATCAGTCGCGCCGGGAAAATCAAAACCCTCGAGGTGAGCTTGACCAAAACCACTACCGCTCAATTTTTACGCATGGAGCTCAGCAACATGACCCCACAAGAGCAAGAAGCCTTTGGCTTGAAAGAAGGCGTAGTCATTCGCAACGCCAATCGCTTGGGCAACATAATCGAAGAGGGATCGCTACTGCTTGAAGTCAACGGGGAGCGCATCCGCTCGGTCGAAGACTTGGCCAGCATCAGCCAGTGGGAGGTGGATTGGATCACCTACATCACCCCTGACGGCGAAAAATACCAACTGCAACTCTAAAAAAAGAAAAGGCTTTCCCACTGGAAAGCTTTTTTTTTGGCCGTTTAATCCGCATTTTTGTAGCACAGACATTCGTATGCGCATCGACATTATCACCCTTTTTCCCGAATTATTGGAAAGTCCCTTTGGGGCGTCTATCGTTAAACGCGCTATTGAGGGAAACAAAGTCGAGATTCATTTCCACGATCCGCGCGACTACAGCAGCAACAACTATCGGCAAGTGGATGATTATCCCTACGGAGGTGGCGCCGGCATGGTGATGATGGTCGAACCGTTGGACAAATGCATTGCCCAACTGCAATCGGAACGCCGCTACGACGAGGTGATTTACATGACCCCCGACGGAGAAACCCTCACCCAACCCTTGGCCAACCGCTGTTCCCTCTACGAAAACATCATTATTCTTTGCGGTCATTACAAAGGGGTCGATCAGCGCGTGCGCGACCACTTGGTAACGCGCGAAATCTCTTTGGGCGATTTTGTTCTCTCGGGAGGAGAGCTGGCCGCCGCTGTGTTTTGCGACAGCATCATCCGACTGATCCCGGGGGTACTGGGCGACGAATCCTCGGCCTTGAGCGACAGCTACCAAGACGGCCTGCTGGCCCCACCCATCTACACCCGACCGGCCAATTACAAGGGCTGGGAAGTGCCCCCCATCCTCACCTCTGGCAACACTCCCGCCATTGACCAATGGCGCGAAGAACAAGCCGTGCAACGCACCCAACGGTTGCGCCCCGACTTGCTAGGGGAGTAAACGGCCATATGTTAAATCGTTGATTAAAAACCTATTGTACATCATTTTTTTGTTACATTAGTGCTAAACAGTCCCAAATGCTGTTCTACGCCGATGATTGACCTACGCAACAAACCCGACGCACACCCGCACCAGAATCGCTACACCACCGTGGGCATGTCTATGTTCATGCGGGAGCAATCTCTTACAAGGTGTAAAAATATTTTCGATCCTCTAGGTGAAACACAAGTCATTGATAATAATTGTAATAGAAAGATAAGTGAATAAAAAAAAGACAAAGGAACATAAACGCCTTGGGTGGATTTAAATAAGTAGTATTACATGCCTAGTAAACGAATGGAAAGAAACTATCTGAATAGTGTAAAAAAGCAATTCGAGTACTACAAAGTACTTGGGGAAAAAACTTTTGCCCAACTTCAAGAAGAAGACCTGTTTTGGCAATATAATGAGGAGACCAATTCTATTGCCATAATTGTAAATCACCTTAGTGGAAATATGAAATCTAGATGGACTGATTTCTTGACTACCGATGGAGAAAAAGAATGGCGAAATCGAGATTTGGAATTTGAATCGGTAATTAAGTCAAAGACTGAATTAGTCCAAAAATGGAATGATGGATGGACTTGTCTTTTTGAAGCGCTAAATTCGATCAATGAATCCAACTTTGACTGTGAAATCCTCATTAGAAGTCAAACTCACTCAATAATTGAAGCGGTCAACAGACAAATGATGCACTACGCATATCACATTGGACAAATCATCTTTATTGGACGAATAATAAAAAGAGAAACTTGGAAAAGTTTATCGATACCAAAAGGACAGTCAAATGAGTTCAACATGATGAAATTCGCAAAAGGAAAACATTCTGGTCATTTTACAGATGAATTAAAATAGGTAGTGATATGAATAAAAATTCCTATAGCGTGCGTTTGTAATACTTATCCGATGATTGATATGATCAAAAGAAGTAACGTCATTTTATCCCCCAAACCCCTTTGCTGAAGAAAAAATAAAATTGTACTTTTGCCAGCGCAATCAACCTCTGACGAAAATCGTGCATGTTGGCTGACATTAATCAACGTTTAAAAGATAAACATGGAATCTTTAATCAATTTTGTTCAGGACCAATTCATCGAAAAGAAAGAATTTCCTGAGTTTGCGGCCGGTGACACCATCACCGTGTACTATGAAATCCGCGAAGGCGAAAAAGTAAGAACGCAGTTTTTTAAAGGCGTGGTCATCCAAATCAAAGGCCAAGGTGAATCGAAAACCTTCACCATTCGCAAAATGTCCGGGACTGTTGGGGTAGAACGTATCTTCCCGATCAACCTCCCTGCTTTGCAAAAAATTGAAATCAACAAGCGCGGAAAAGTGCGTCGTGCACGCATCTACTATTTCCGTGAACTACGCGGGAAGAAGGCGCGCATCAAAGAGCGTCAACTTCGATAATTTTTTTAAAGGTTGCGCTATGCAGCCTTTTTTTTTAACCAAAACTGAATAAACAAAAACAGCAATTTTCAATGAAAAAAATTCATGTACAAAACCCTGTAGTTGAGATGGATGGAGAGGAAATGACGGTTATCATTTGTTCGTTCTTCAAAAAGAAACTTATTCTCCCCTATCTCGAATAAGACATCAAATATTTTGACCTTTCCGTGACTTCCCGCGATGCCACCAACGACGAAATCACTGTCAAAGCGGCCAACGCTATCAAAGAATACAACGTAGGGATCAAATGTGCGACCATTACCCCAGACGAAGATCGCGTAAAAGAATTCAATCTATCGAACATGTGGCGTTCCCCCAACGGAACCATTCGCAACATTGTTGGTGGAACGGTTTTCCGTGAGCCCATCATCATGAGCAATGTTCCCCGCTATGTACAGGGGTGGACCAAGCCCATTTGCATTGGGCGTCATGCCTTTGGAGATCAATACCGCGCTGCCGATACCGTCACCACCGGGAAAGGAAAATTAACCATGACCTTTACGCCCGACGATGGCGGAACCCCAAAGACTTGGGAAGTCTATCAGTTTGAGGAAAATGGGGTGGCCATGTGTATGTACAATATCGATTCATCCATTTATGGATTTGCGCGTTCGTGCATGAACCAAGCTTTACGCAAGGGATGGCCATTGTATCTTTCAACCAAGAACACCATCATGAAAGCCTACGACGGACGTTTCAAAGATGTATTCCAAGAAGTGTATGACAACGAATTCAAAAATCAATTCGAAGCTGCAGGCATTACCTACGAGCATCGTTTGATTGACGATATGGTTGCCGCTGCCATGAAATGGAACGGTGGATTTGTATGGGCTTGTAAAAACTATGACGGCGATGTACAATCCGACACCGTTGCACAAGGCTTTGGGTCCTTAGGCTTGATGACATCAACCTTGGTCACTCCCGACGGAAAAACCATGGAAGCCGAAGCTGCTCACGGAACAGTGACACGTCACTACCGCCAGCATCAGCAAGGGAAAGAAACGTCAACCAACCCCATTGCGTCCATTTTTGCTTGGACCCGTGGGTTGCAACACCGTGGAAAATTGGACAACAACCAAGCGTTGATCGATTTCTGCCAAACCCTTGAAGACGTTTGTGTAGAAACCGTTGAAAGTGGAAAAATGACCAAAGACTTGGCCTTGTTAATTCACAAGGAAAACATGACCAAGGAACACTATTTGACCACCCAACAATTTTTAGATGCACTGAAGGAGAACTTAGAAGCAAAGCTCAACTAAGTCCTTTCAATATTTTGATATCCAAACCCTGGCCCTTGGCCGGGGTTTGTTGTTTTTGAGCACCAGCCAATTCCACCCAATTTTGTATTTTCACACCATGGCCTTTGAAAAAATTACCGAACAAGACTCCAACCACAATGACCTGGAAAACAAGTCAGTTACTGCACTGATACATGGCATTCACAGTGAAGACAAAACGGTGGCTTTGGCCGTTGAAAAAGTACTCCCCGCAGTAATTGCATTGACGGAAAAAATAATAGCACAATTGGAAAAAGGAGGAAGACTATTTTACATGGGGGCTGGAACCAGCGGACGACTGGGGATTTTGGACGCCTCCGAATGTCCACCCACCTTTGGCAGTGACCCCAACCAAGTCGTTGGCCTCATTGCCGGCGGAAATGAGGCCGTCTACAAAGCCGTTGAAAATGCGGAAGACTCAACCACCCAAGGATGGCAAGATTTGTTGGACCGAAAGATAGGCCCCTTGGATATCGTCGTGGGGATTGCCGCTTCGGGCACCACCCCCTATGTGGTTCACGCCCTTAAAGCCTGTCAAGAGAATCACATTCCAACGGGATGCATTTGCTGCAATCCCAACGCTCCCATAACGCAAGTAGCAGACTTCCCCATTGAAGTTGTCGTTGGGCCAGAATTTATAACCGGTAGTTCGCGCATGAAAGCCGGCACCGCACAAAAAATGATTTTGAACATGCTCTCTACAGCCACCATGATTCGTTTGGGACACATTGCAGGAAACAAAATGATCGACCTTCAACTGTCCAATGCAAAATTGCACGAGCGGGCAATACGAATGATTGTCGAAAAAACAGGTTGTAGCAAAGAAAAAGCAACCGAACTGCTTCAAGATCATCGAAGTGTGCGAAAGGCCATTGAACACGGATCAAACAACGGCTAAGCCAGTTTGATCGCTCAATTCAGCCGTTGGAAAGACAACATCAATTTCCCGTATACGGTTCAATTATTGTATTTTTGATCCATGAATAAAGCGTTACTCCAACAAGGACTAAAACAAATGACCTATGCCATCCTCTGTGCCTTTACGGGGCCTGTGGTGATCATGCAAGCCTTTCAAAACGAAGGGCATCCGTTGTATTGGCCCGTCTTGCTTGTTGGACTTCTCCTCTCTGGCGGGGCAATCGCTTGGGGGTTTACGGGGATCCGTAATTTAGTCGATGCAATCTTGGGCAAAAAAAGACGGCGTTAAAGCCATTTCACTGTTGTTTGGCGTGGGATATCCCATTATCTTTGTCGCTTATTGATGACCATGATTTCAATTACACTTCCCGATGGTTCCGTCCGTCAATACCCAGAACCATTAACTGTTCTAGAGGTTGCCAAAGACATCAGCGAAGGCTTGGCCCGCAATGTGCTATCGGCTCAATTCAACCAACAAACGGTAGAGGCGTCTACCCTCATCGAAGAAGACGGAGATTTGCGTCTCTTTACCTGGAATGACGACGAAGGGAAAACAGCTTTTTGGCATTCCTCTGCCCATATTTTGGCGCAGACAATCTTGGCGCTTTACCCCGAAGCGAAACTCACCATTGGACCCGCCATTGAAAATGGGTTCTATTACGACGTTGACTTTGGTGACCACAGTTTTTCCGAGAAAGACTTGGCGGCGGTAGAAAAACAGTTTCTTGCCTTTGCCCGCGAGAAGTTTGCCTTTAAAATGCGTCGCAGCTCCAAAGCAGATGCCTTGGCTTTTTACCAAAAAGAGAACAATCCGTTTAAGGTCGAACTCATTGAAAATTTAGAAGACGGAACGATCACGTTTTGCGATCATGCCGACTTTACCGACCTCTGCCGTGGGGGACATATTCCCCACACCGGTTTTGTGAAAGCGGTAAAATTACTCAACGTCGCTGGTGCCTACTGGCGCGGCGATGAGACCAAGCCACAGCTCACTCGTATCTACGGCATATCGTTCCCCAAGCAAAAAGAGTTGACCGAGTACCTCGCCTTATTGGAAGAAGCCAAAAAACGTGATCACCGTAAACTGGGCAAAGAACTCGATCTCTTTACCTTTTCCCAAAAAGTAGGACAAGGCCTCCCCTTGTGGTTACCCAAAGGAACCGCTTTACGTGAACGCCTAGAAAACTTTTTAAAAGAAGCTCAAAAGAAAGCCGGATATGAGCAAGTGATTTCTCCCCATATTGGCAACAAAGAGTTGTACATGACCTCCGGACACTATGAGAAATATGGTGCCGATAGTTTCCAACCCATTGAAACCCCAGCCGAAGGAGAAGAGTTTTTATTGAAACCCATGAATTGCCCCCACCACTGTGAGATTTATAACGCCCGCCAGTGGAGCTATAAGGACTTGCCCAAACGCTATGCCGAATTTGGAACGGTGTACCGCTACGAGCAAAGTGGCGAACTTCACGGACTAACCCGTGTTCGCGGTTTCACCCAAGACGATGCGCACATTTTCTGTATGCCTACCCAACTGGATGAAGAATTCAAAAAAGTGATCGATTTGGTGTTGTACGTTTTTGGATCACTAGGCTTCGAAAACTTTACGGCACAAGTGTCACTTCGTGATCCTGAAAAACCTGAGAAATACATTGGATCAGACGAAAATTGGGATTTGGCCGAAACCGCCATCATCAATGCAGCTAAAGAAAAAAATCTGAACTACGTGATCGAATATGGAGAGGCAGCGTTTTATGGGCCTAAACTCGATTTTATGGTCAAAGACGCGTTGGGAAGAAAGTGGCAATTGGGGACCATCCAGGTAGATTACAACCTCCCCGAACGTTTTGATTTGTCCTACAAAGGCAGCGACAACGAACTGCATCGCCCTGTAATGATTCACCGCGCACCCTTTGGCAGTCTGGAACGCTTCGTCGCTATCTTGCTCGAACACACTGGTGGAAACTTTCCCCTTTGGCTCATGCCCGAACAAGTGATCTTGTTGTGCGTGAGTGAGAAGTATGAAAAATACGCGCAAAAAGTTTTAAATCAACTAGAAAATAACGAAATTCGCGCTCTCATCGACAATCGAAATGAGACCATAGGGAAAAAAATCCGTGAGGCACAGCTGAACAAATATCCCTACATGCTGATTGTTGGCGAGAAAGAAGCCGCCGAAAACACTGTTGCTGTTCGTAGCCGTGCCGAAGGCGATACTGGCACACTAACTGTCGAAACTTTTATCCAAAAACTATCGGCAGAAGTTGAGGCCAGCAGTGCAAAATTTGAGGTTTAATTAAAACACAGAGCCATAGCAATACGTAGAAGAAGGACCAATCGTCCTGGCCGAGTTATCAAGGAGAATCCACATCGGATCAATGAAAAGATTACCGCTTATGAGGTGCGCCTTGTGGGTGACAACATTGAGGTGGGGGTTTACAAATTGCGTCAAGCCCTGCAATTGGCCGAAGAGCAGGAACTGGATTTGGTAGAAATATCACCCAAAGCCTCCCCTCCTGTTTGCAAAATTCTCGATTACAAGAAATTCCTCTACGAGCAGAAAAAAAGAGAAAAAGCGCTCAAGTCAAAAGCGACAAAAGTGATCATAAAAGAGATCCGCTTTGGTCCGCAAACCGATGAGCACGATTACGAATTCAAAAAGAAGCACGCAGAAAAGTTTTTGAAAGAAGGCGCCAAATTAAAAGCCTTTGTTTTTTTCAAAGGACGCTCGATTGTGTTTAAAGAACAAGGCCAAATTTTATTGCTGAAATTAGCTCAAGAACTCGAAGAATTCGGAAAAGTGGAACAACTGCCAAAACTCGAAGGAAAACGAATGACCATGTTCATCAGTCCTAAAAAGAAATAATAATAAGAGTACCTAAATAAATAAGAAGTAATGCCAAAAATGAAAACAAAATCCTCTGCCAAGAAACGCTTTAAGCTGACGGGCAGTGGTAAAATCAAAAGAAAGCATGCTTTTAAGAGCCATATCTTGACCAAGAAGTCAAAAAAGCGTAAGCTAAAATTGACCCACTCGGGATTGGTTCACGAAAGTGATGCCGACAACATCAAAGAACAACTGAGATTAAAATAAACCGTTGTTCCGGTTGAAACAAACATTAACCCTGTTTCGGGCACCAAAGTGTAAAATGATTACCGCCTTGTAACAAAAAACAAAGAAAAAAATGCCAAGATCAGTCAATTCAGTCGCTTCAAGAGCGCGCAGAAAAAAAGTACTTAAACAAGCCAAAGGTTATTTTGGCCGTCGTAAAAATGTGTGGACCGTAGCTAAAAACGCGGTGGACAAAGCCATGCAGTACGCCTACCGCGATCGAAAAACCAAAAAACGTAATTTCCGTGCATTATGGATCGTTCGTATCAATGCAGCCGCACGCCTACACGGAATGTCTTACAGTCAGTTCATGGGAAAAATCCACGCCAACAATATTGCCCTCAACCGCAAAGTATTGGCCGACCTCGCCATGAACAACCCCGATGCTTTCAAAGCCATCGTGGACAAGATAAAATAAATAATTACAAACGGTACTCCTTAAAAAAACCCACCATTCGGTGGGTTTTTTATTTTCCAAGTTTTTTTATTGATTCGACATCCCTGTCGCTTCCAAAGGGCGTTTACTCTCCTATTTTAAAAAGGAACCCCGTCATCATCAGCATCGTCAAACGAAGTGCCGAAGGCATCCCCTGCCGAAGGAAACTGTTCAGGAGCAATGGTGTCATTCATTTTTGACGGAAATTCGAAGGGTGAATCATAGGTATCGAGGTTATCAAACTTACCTAGATTACCAATAAACTTTAGTCGAATGTTGTCTAACCCTCCATTACGGTGTTTGGCGACAATAAACTCTGCTTGACCAATGGAGGATGTTCGTTCCTCATCGTCCCATTCTTCGATACCATAATATTCTGGACGGTAGATGAAAGATACAATATCGGCGTCTTGCTCAATTGCCCCCGATTCCCGCAAATCTGAAAGGATCGGGCGCTTGGTGCCTCCACGGGTTTCAACGGCACGCGACAATTGCGACAAGGCAATGACAGGAACGTCAAGCTCTTTTGCCAAGGCTTTGAGGTTTCGAGAAATGGTTGAAATTTCTTGTTCTCGGTTTCCTGTTTTGTTTGAGGTGCCTGCCGTCATCAATTGAAGGTAGTCCACAATGATGAGTTTGATGCCGTGTTGAGAAGATAAACGTCTTGCCTTGGCACGAAGATCAAAAATCGATAGTGAGGGGGTATCATCAATGTATAAGGGCGCTTTTTCCAAGTCACTGACCTTGACATTGAGTTGTTCCCACTCATGGTTCTCTAATTTTCCTGTACGTAGTTTTTCTGAAGACAAACCAGTTTCAGACGAGATCAAACGCGTAATCAACTGCACCGAAGACATTTCAAGCGAAAAGAAAGCGACGGGGGTTTGTTTCATCACGGCGATATTGCGAGCCATGGAAAGGGTCAGTGCTGTTTTTCCCATCCCCGGACGTGCCGCAACGATAATCAAATCACTGGGTTGCCAACCAGAGGTTAATGCATCCAGCTTTTCGAAACCTGTGGCTACACCGCTTAAACCTTCTTTCTTGGCAATTTCTTCAATCCGTCGTTTGGCCTGAATAACAAGATTTTGCGCACTTTCCGAAGATTTTTTAATGTTGCCCTGCGTTACGTCATAAAGCTTTGATTCGGCTTCGTCGAGCAAATCAAAAACATCGATCGAATCCTTAAACGCGTTCTCGATAATCTCATTGGAGATTTTGATTAAACTTCGTTGTATGAACTTTTGAAGGATGATGCGCGCATGGAATTCAATGTGGGCAGAGGTCGAAACTTTTTTCGATAATTGAACCAAATAAAAATCGCCCCCTACTTTTTCTAAAGTTCCTTCTTTCCGTAACTGGGCAGAGACGGTGAGCAAATCAATGGGCTCAGAGGTTTCAAACAAATGATGAATGGCCGAAAAAATATGCTGATGAGCTTCTTTATAAAACGCATCCACTTGGAGGATATCGATGACCTCATCGACACCTTTTTTGTCGATTAACATGGCGCCCAAAACAGCTTCTTCTAGGTCGACTGCTTGCGGTGGGATTTTACCTTGTTCCAGGTTTACGATGCCCGCGCTGGTTGCCGCAGGTGCAATAATTGGTTTCCGTTCTTCCATGTACTAAAAGTATAGAAAATGTAAAGTAATCAGTGGTCTTTAAACTAAACAAATGTTATCAAAACAGTAAACACAGCCTGTTTATAAATTGCTTATTCTGTTGATAAGTACCGTAACCCTTATCCCTTAAAGACCCCCATTTGATTGAACTTTTCGCGACGGGCTTCGATAAGTTCATCGGCAGAAAGTTTTTGAAGGTTTTTAAAAGTAGTCTCGATTTCTTTCCTTACTGTCTCATAGGTTTTGTCGCGATCAAAATGCGCCCCCCCCAATGGCTCTTTGATAATTTTATCGATGAGTTTCGACTTTTTCATGTCGTTGGCCGTGAGCTTTAAGGCTTCAGCGGCTTGTTCTTTGTATTCCCAACTTCGCCAAAGGATGGACGAACAAGACTCTGGAGAGATTACGGAGTACCACGTGTTTTCAAGCATAAAGATACGGTCGCCTACCCCAATACCCAGAGCACCGCCTGAGGCACCTTCGCCGATAATGACGACAATAATAGGCACTTTAATGGAAAGCATTTCGAAAATATTGCGGGCTATGGCTTCGCCCTGTCCGCGTTCTTCTGCCTCGAGCCCTGGATAGGCCCCTGGGGTATCAATAAAGCAGACAATTGGAATGTTAAACTTTTCGGCAGATTTCATCAAGCGCAATGCTTTGCGGTACCCTTCGGGATTGGCCATCCCAAAATTTCTGTACTTTCTTGTCGCAGTGTTATAGCCTTTTTGGGTACCAATAAACATATAGGACTGGTCGCCAATTTTTCCTAATCCACCAATCATGGCTTTGTCGTCCCGCACATTTCGGTCGCCGTGTAACTCCAAAAAAGTATCACCACAAAGGGCTTTGACATAATCTAAGGTATAAGGGCGCGATGGATGCCGTGAAAGCTGGACACGCTGCCATGGGGTTAGGTTACCGTAAATTTCTTTTTGAGTGGAAATGAGTTTTTCTTCCAATTGCGCGCAAGGGTCTGTGACATCAACTTCGCTTTCATCGCCAATGGCTTTGCATTTGCCTAGCTGGGCATGAATTTCTTTGATCGGTAATTCAAAATCTAAATACTCCATTTGGTTTCATTCTTGACAAACAAAGGTAGAAATTTTTCATTGTGTGAGCGATTTTTTTTGTGCCCTACGTTTATAGATCCCATTCCCTATCACCCCCAGCAAGATGACAAGTACACCCACATAAAATTGAGGACTCATGTACTCTTTCTCGCCAAAAATAAACAAGGAAAAAACAATAGCATAAACGGGTTCCAAATTCAATGAAATCATCATAGTAAAGGGGCTCACGTGCTTCAATACTTCAACCGATGCAATGGTTGCATAGGCTGTACACACTGAGGCCAATAGGAACAACCACAAAACATCCCATCCATCCTTTGGGAGCAATTCTGCTGGTGAATCGAGTGAAAAGAAAAGAAACGGCGTCAAGACCACTGCGCCCGTCAACAATTGATAAAACGCAATATTCTTGGCGGGATAATGTTGAATCAATCGTCCATTCAAGAGCGAAAAAAGCACAGAGAGCAAGGTGGCCAAGAGCGCAATTGCTATACCAAAAAGCTGTTCTTTTTGTACGCCGTAGATCAACAATAAACCGAAAATCACCACGACACCAAAAACTATTTCATAACGGCGAAATGGGCGTTGATACAAAATCGGTTCTAGAATTGAAGTCATTAAAGAGGCCGAAGAGAGGATGGAAAGGGTGAGCGCAATGGTGGTGATTTTGATGGCGTAGAAAAACAAAATCCAGTGAATGGCGATCAAAACTCCGCCCGTTAAATACCATTTAAAAACCCCAGGATGTATTCGAAAAGAGGCGCGGGAAAAAAACCAAAAATAAACCGCGATCATCACGGTAGCAAAAGTCATTCTATGCCACACAATCGGCAACGAATCAAGTGATATCAGCGCACCTAATATGGACGTAAATCCCCAGATGAAAATTAAAAAATGGAGTAAGAGAAGGCTTTTTGATCTATCGTTTTGCATAGGATAACAATGCTGCAGCCAAAAGGCCAAAGATCAACAAAGGTGACCAAGCCGCAACGGCCGGCGAAAAGTTGGATTTGGCGACCAAGACACCAAAAATTTTGTCGAAAAAAATGAAGATAAAACCAAGGGCAATCCCAAAAGCCAGATTCACCCCCATCCCCCCTCTCCGCTTAAACGAAGAAACGGCGACGGCAATAATGGTCAGAATAAATGCAGAAATGGGCAGGCTGTACCGTTTGTGACGTACCAATAAGTGTTGGTTGATCAACACCGAACCGCTGCGTTTTTCGTCTTCAATAAATGCGTTAAGCGGGCCCATGGTGAGTGTTTCTGCTTTGTAGTTCAATGGCGCTAGATCTTGAATTTGAAAATCAAAAAGCGTGTCTTTGGAATTGACACTTTCCATACGCTCTTTGTCGCCTTCAATGATTCTTTTCTTCACATTGATCAATCGAAATACCGAGTCTTTCTCTACCCAACGGATGGATTGAGCCATGATTTTAAAGGTCAACGAATCACCCTCGAAATGTTCTAAGGTGAAGTCACTTCCGCGCAATCGACTGGGGTTATAACTCGATACAAAGACATATTCTTTCTCATTGATCTGTTTGAACAAATTGGACGTTTGCCGATCCACCACTTTTTTGTTGAGATATTTGTAGGTAAAGGCATTGAATCCTTCGCTGGCTGTGGGCACCACAAACATGCCCGCCAAAAAAGAGAACCCGGCAATCAGACTTGCCGCAATGAGGTAGGGGCGTAAAAACCGATTGAATGAAATCCCCGAACTAAGGATGGCTATGACTTCAGTATTGTTGGCTAATTTTGAGGTAAACCAAATCACGGCCAAGAACAAGAAAATAGGAAAGAGCATATTCCCGAAATACCACATGAAATCTAAATAGTAGGCAACAATCTCTTCAAAAGGAACTTCGTTTTCCTTGAACTTGTCAATTTTTTCTGCAACATCGACCATGATCCCTATCGGGATAAACAGAAGTAGCATTACTGAAAAAGTAATGAGATAGCGTTGAATGATGTAACGATCTATTTTCTTGAGCATTCTACAATCGTTTATTCATTTGCTGTACCATTTGATTTTTCCACGAAGCAAATTCACCGCTAATGATTTTCTCGCGCGCTTTACGCACCAGGGCCATGTAGAAACCGAGGTTATGCAGCGTAGCAATTTGTTTACCCAACATTTCATTGACCGTAAAGAGGTGCCTTACGTAGGCTTTTGTGTATTGCGTATCGACAAAGGTATGGGCGTCTGGATCGAGGACTGAAAAATCATTTTCCCACTTTTTGTTTTTAATGTTAATGGACCCCTCCCAAGTGTAGAGCATCCCGTTGCGTGCATTGCGGGTGGGCAACACACAGTCAAACATATCCACGCCCAAGGCAATGTTTTCAAGTAAATTGATGGGGGTTCCCACGCCCATGAGATAACGCGGCTTATCGGCAGGTAAAATGCGGCAGACCACATCGGTCATGGCATACATTTCTTCGGCGGGCTCGCCTACAGAAAGACCACCGATCGCATTGCCGGCAGCCCCGCAGGAAGCAATATATTCCGCCGATTGTTCTCTTAAGTCCGTGTAAGTACTTCCTTGGACAATGGGGAACAAGGTTTGCTCATAGCCATACAGAAAGGGACTTTTCTTGTCTTGTTCAATGCAACGCTCCAGCCAACGGTGCGTCATATGCATCGAGCGTTTGGCATATTGATAATCGCAGGGATATGGAGTACATTCATCAAAAGCCATGATGATGTCTGCCCCGATTTGGCGCTGAATATCAATGACGCGTTCAGGGGTGAAAATATGATAGGAACCATCGATGTGGGATTTAAATTTCACCCCTTCTTCCTTGATTTTTCGATTGGCCGACAGGGAGTAAACTTGATAACCTCCCGAATCGGTGAGTAGCGGACGATCCCAACCCATGAACCGATGCAATCCTCCTGCTTCCTGAAGAATAGTAGTTCCAGGACGGAGATAAAGGTGATAGGTGTTTCCCAGAATTATATCGGGATTCACGGCTTGTTTTAAGTCTTGCTGGTGCACCCCTTTGACGGTAGCAGCTGTACCCACCGGCATAAAAATAGGGGTTTGTATTTCACCGTGCGCCGTGGTAATGGTCCCGGCACGGGCCTTGGATTTTGGGTCGTTATGTAGTAGTTGAAACTCCATGCAGCAAACAAAGCGTAAAGATAATCAACTGACTTAGTGGATGCCGTTTTTTTCTCCTAAAAAAAGTAGATACAGATAGAAATGTTGCTTTAGGGCATCTTTAAAAAAAATGTTTGTAAACAGTGAAAAAATCACCACTCAGCATCAATAAAATATCACCCGATCAATTACTTTTGCTTAGAACAAAATCACAAATGAAAACAGACATTTCCCTCGACCAACTCGTCACACAAGTACGGAGAGACATTCTTCGCATGGTACACAAGGTAAATTCTGGCCATCCCGGGGGGTCCTTGGGCTGTGCCGAATTTTTTGTTTGCCTCTACAATGAAATCATGCAACTCAAAGAAGGATTTGATATGGACGGGCACGATGAAGACTTGTTCTTCTTATCCAACGGACATATTTCACCCGTTTTTTATAGCGTACTTGCCCGTCGGGGTTATTTTCCTGTAGAAGAACTCAATACTTTCCGCCTGATCAACTCACGCCTTCAGGGGCACCCGACGACCCACGAAGGACTTCCCGGCGTGCGCATTGCTTCAGGATCTTTGGGACAAGGACTCTCGGTGGCCATAGGTGCAGCACAAGCCAAAAAACTTAACAACGATCCACATTTAATCTATGCGCTGATGGGTGATGGAGAGTTGCAAGAGGGGCAAAACTGGGAAGCCATTATGTATGCAGCCGCAAAAAACGTAGATAACTTAATTGCTACGGTGGATCTCAACGGTAAACAAATCGACGGGAGCACAGACCAGGTTCTTCCCATGGGGAGCGTGGAAGAAAAATTCACTTCTTTTGGTTGGAAAGTCCTGACCATTGAGGACGGCAATCACATCCCCTCGATTTTGGAGACCTTAAACAACGCCAAAGCTATGACTGGAAATGGGCAGCCCATATGCATTTTGCTCAAAACAGAAATGGGGAATGGGGTTGACTTTATGATGCACACCCATGCTTGGCACGGGAAAGCACCTAATGACGAACAACTTGAAGCTGCTCTTGCACAAAACCCTGAAACCCTGGGGGATTACTAATCAAAAAAAAGATTCTCATGACAAAATATACCAACCAAGGATCACAAGACACGCGCTCAGGTTTTGGCGCAGGGCTCGCTGAACTAGGAAGAACCAATCCCAATGTAGTTGCATTATGTGCAGATTTGATTGGATCCCTAAAAATGGATGAATTCATCAAAGAGAACCCCGAGAGGTTTTTTCAGGTAGGGATTGCCGAAGCCAACATGATGGGGATCGCTGCTGGGCTTACCATCGGGGGAAGAATTCCATTTACAGGAACCTTTGCAAACTTCTCCACTGGACGTGTTTATGACCAAATCAGGCAGTCTATCGCATACTCGGGGAAAAATGTAAAAATCTGCGCTTCCCATGCGGGAGTTACCCTAGGTGAAGATGGAGCGACCCACCAAATTTTGGAAGACATTGGACTGATGAAAATGCTTCCTGGAATGGTGGTCATTAACCCTTGTGACTACAATCAAACCAAAGCAGCTACAATAGCCATTGCTGATTACCAAGGGCCGGTATACTTGCGTTTTGGCCGACCTAAAGTAGCTAACTTTACTCCTGAAAACCAGTCGTTTGAAATTGGTAAAGGAATCATGCTTCAGGAAGGGACTGACGTGACCATCGTGGCCACTGGGCATCTGGTTTGGGAGGCATTGGAAGCCGCTAAGATTTTACATGAAAAGGGAATCTCCGCGGAAGTCATTAACATTCATACCATCAAACCGTTGGACAAAGATATCATCCTCAAATCAGTGGCAAAAACCAAAGCCATTGTAACCGCTGAAGAACACAATTATCTTGGTGGTCTTGGAGAAAGCGTCGCACGTGTGTTGGCAGAAAACTCCCCTACCCCTCAAGCGTTTGTTGCGACAAAAGACACCTTTGGCGAATCTGGAACACCAGCGCAATTGATGGAAAAATATGGACTGGATGCCAATGCGATTGTGCGATCGTCTCAAGAAGTCATTCAACGTAAATAAAAACAATAGTTATGCACTCCAAATTCACTCCTTTATTTCTCCTACTTTTCTGTTCTTATTCTTTGATTGCGCAGTTTGATTTTGGTATCAAAGGAGGACTTACTTATGACTCCATTGGTTCGCTCAAAAATGAATTGAGTACCCTTGCTGATCTGGAGGCCAAAGCGCAAACTGGCTTTCAATTTGGGGTTTATGGACAAGTCAATTTTTTCACTTTTTACCTACGACCCGAATTGCAATTTAATCAATCCAACAGTGCATTTGCCGACAATGGGACGCTGGCGTTGAGTAAACTTGAAATGCCTGTACTGGTGGGGTATCGTTTTTTTCCTTTTTTAAGCTTTTTTGCTGGCCCTTCATTTCAATACATCTTGAATAGAAAATCCAATACGCTCAATCTAGGAGCCTTGGCCGAAAAGGCCACAGTGGGCTTACAAATAGGTACCCGATTTCAACTTGGACGGGTTGGTCTCGGCGTTCGCTTTGAAAGAGGTTTCACCGAAAATGAAATTGATCTTCTAGGCAACAACAGCATCGACATTGTTGGGCGGGTGGATACCAGACCCAAGCAATGGATCATTAGCGCTTCCTACGCCCTTAAAGCAAGAAATAAAAGAAATTCTAACAACGAAGATTAGTTGTTGTCAGGGTCGAGATAATTCGGGATGCCGTCGTTGTCGTCGTCATCTGGTTGTCCGTCTTCATCTACGTCATACTCTAGGCTTGTTAGCACACCGTCACCGTCATCATCTGGATCAAACATATTGGTAATTCCATTTCCATCGGTGTCATCATTATAAGGATTTCCGTCGCCATCAGGATCTTCATTGATGGAAAGGATGCCGTCCGCATCATGGTCGGTGATGTTGGTGGTGTATACTGCCACTTCAAAAATCAAAGGAGAATAAGCAGGGATACTGCCGCGAGCTTGATTGTAATATCCTAATCCAGAAGGCATGAAAAGTATGCCTTGCCCATAATTTTCAAAAGCAAAAGTACCGTTGTTTTCTACGGTATAACTCCCAGGTGCAAAATGCTGTAAACCATAGCGAAAACCGGGGATCACAGAGGCAAGATCGAACCAAATGGGAAACTCATTTTCGTCAAAAACAGTGCCGTCGAGTAATTTGCCTTTATAGGCCAAATAAACAGAATCAACAATAGTAGGCTTGTTTGGCACCCTATTCCCTTGCTGTGCCACGAGATGATACAAACGATGCTGGACAATTTCACCTTCAGCATCAACAGGAACCTCAATGGATTGAACCAAGTCGATGAGAGGAGTTTTATTGGCGTCATCTCCTGCGAGAGTGTCTAAGACAATGGCACCCGAGTAGCGTTCCGCCCCCGAAAAATCTTCATAATTATAGGTGTGTGTCTGCAAATATTCTTGCAAAAGTGCATCATCTGTAATGACTTGCTCTGCATAGTCAACCAGTTCGACTTCATCAACTGAAGTGTCGTCAGGACCACAAGCGACAATGAATAATGTTGCTAGAAGTAGGGATTTCGAAAAAACGTGACGTAGTTTCATTGAAAAAATTTGAGCGAAAATACAATTTTGATTTATTTTAGGACTGAACTTTAACGCTAATTTATCATGAGAATTGACCAATTTCTTTGGTGTGTCCGTTATTTTAAATCCAGGAATATTGCCAGTAATGCTTGTAAGAAAGGGCAAATAAAAATCAATGGTCAGGTGGTCAAACCTTCTCGTGAGGTGCTGCGTCAAGACCAACTGGAAATTAGAAAAAATCAAATCATTTACCAGTGTACCGTTTTGGATATTCCAACATCGAGAGTAGGTGCAAAACTGGTCGCTATCTATTGCATGGATACAACGCCTAGAGAAGCCTTTGAAAATCAGGCGATACAGCAACTTTCGCAAGACTATTATCGTCAAAAAGGTGAAGGACGTCCAACAAAAAAAGATCGTCGAGAATTGGAGGAATACCTTGACGAAGAAAAAGAAAAAGTAGAAGACTAAGCTTTATGTGATCGATAACGAAGGGTAGAATAGGCCACCCCAAAATCGTTATGGACAATATGAGACATTTTGATCGCTTTAAGCCCTATTTTAATCAAAGCTTGATGGTGAATAGCATGGTCTAAACAATAGATCAACTCGCGTTCAATGGAAGTAGCGGTAGCATTGTTCTGCGCCTCTCTTGCGTGTAGAATCAATGGACGGTCGTTGGTATGAAGGTCAAGTTTTTCAAGCAGTTGTTTGATTTTTAGCTGGGCATAAGCACACTGCTGTTCAATTTTTTTGTCGCGGGGGCGGGCGTCATAATCCACGAAACCTTCAGGAATTGCATTTAGTAAACAATCGTAAAACTCAAAAGCATGCCGCAAATGCTCCCCGATTGAAGATTGATTCAAAAGTTGGGTTTTATAACGGTATTGCTCTTCACTCAGGGCTTGACACATCAGTAACATGTCTTCCCAAAGTTGTTTATGAATTTGCATAACTACTATCGGCGCGCGGCTTGGATTAATTCAATTAAAAAAGGAACCAATGGTTTCGGTTGGATTCCCAGTTGGAGGTTTTCACGGCTAATTTCATAAATAATTTTCATATGAGAAAAAATATCCTTGTAGGCCTGAAAAATGGAATAGCGGGGATCATAAATGTGTGTAGGCTCGGCATTTACACCATTAATTTCTATGATCTTAAAGGCTTTTCCTTGTGCCAATTCTTCCCACGATTGAAACTTAATGTCGAAACGGCCGAAATAAAAACCCGGAAGTTGATCGGCCCAATGGTTGATCGTCGTTGTCAAGGCAGTGGAAATTTGATCCCGACCATCCATAAACTTCGTCCCTCGATTATGACTACCGATGGGTTCGACCAAAACTGTCTTATTGGGTTCTGATAGCCTGTTCCAGTCGGCAGCCCATTCTTGTTTTAAAAAAACCAAGCGATGAGCCACCCGCAATTGCTGTGCCATCAATTGTCCCCATGTTTGCTTTCCGTCTCCTGTTACTTCGCAAAACGCTTTGGTTGTTATCGATAAAATTTTGCCCCGCGGCTGTGAGGGAAATTTGCAAAATAAAATACCTGTTTCTTGAGGGTAATCGCAATATGCTTGAAGTAAATAACGGCCGTCGGGAACCGCTTGAAAACATTCATCCAGATGATTTCTTGAGCGCACAAAAATCACTCCTTTCCCCCTTTCACCAGAGTCTGGCTTTAAAATCATTGGAAATTTTTTGAGAGTAATCGGAGGAAGTTCAAGAAGTTCTCCCCCTTGTTTTTCCAACAAATAAGTCTCAGGAATCCATTCTTTGGGGAGTTGAAAAAGATAACTGCTTTTGGGAACATTCACGGCTCCACCGTTATTCATCATGGGATTTGCCGTTGTGAAATAGGTAGTTCTTCTGGAAAAAAAGGCAAGTAGTCCCCAATAAAAATAAGTAGGAAAATAAAAGACCCAAAAGGGCCAAAACTCATAGCGCAACAAACGCATAAATCGCATCATTCTTTGGCCATTTTGTCCCATTGATTATCCGCTTGAACTTGAAAATTCTCTGGTTGCACCAACCACTTTTCCAAGGTATTTGTCCAGCGAGTTTGGTAAAAAAGATACAGCCTGTTTTCTTGAATCAAAAAAGCCTCGGGGTTGATCGATACTTTTTTTCCTTTGGACATCGCATAGGCACACCATCCACCGTATTGTGGAATAAAATGCTCGGGATTTGCGTCAAACTGTGCCTGGTTTTCCACCGAAGAAAAATGATAAAAAGCCCCCTTAAATTCTGATGTTAAGGTATTATTTCCCAAAACAGCTTTGTTTTCCTGAAAGTAACTGACGACATCATAGCCCTGTAACGCTACTCGCTGCTTATCAAGGTTGAATTGTTGCCCCCATAGATGAGCAGAAAAACAAAAGGAGAACACCCAAAAAAAGACTGGATTTATCTTCACGAGGGTAAACATAAAAAATCAATGCTTAAATGCCAATTCTTTCTACCTTTGTTAATAACACTATGCCAATGAACACTCCATCGGAAAGGATTTTTGACGCAGAAAAAATTGAAAAATGCACGCTGCGTATGGCCTACCAAATTTATGAAGCAAATTTTGGGATAAAAAAGCTTTTCCTGATCGGTATTGCAGAGAATGGGCTAAAATTTGCCTTACAACTGAAAAAACAATTGGAAGCTGTGAGCCCATTGGAAGTTGAATTGCATGCGTTGAGCATAAATAAAAAAGACCCTCTTAATAAGGTAACTTTGAGCATTGCGAAAGAAGAAATTCAAAATCAATCGGTTGTTGTTATCGATGATGTCCTCAATACGGGAAGTACGTTGATGTATGCCGTGAAACATCTTCTTGATGTGCGCATTAACCAATTGAACACGGCTGTTTTGGTAAACCGCAATCACAAAAGATATCCCATCAAAGCAGATTTTAAAGGGGTTTCACTTTCAACGTCCATCAACGAACATGTGGCGGTGGTTCTCGAAGGCGACAACGCAGGGATCTTTCTAAGCTAGAATTTGATCGATGTCTTGCACGATTTCCTCCAGCGTTCTATCATCTACTTGAATCGTGGCTTTGGCTTTCTGATAAAAGGGTGCACGTTCAAACAAATGCTTGCCAACAAATTCTGAAAGTTGTGCTTCACTATCTAGATGAGAAATCATCGGCCGTTGCATTTTTTCATTCCAAAGGCGTTGCACCAGTGTTGGGATTTTCGCTTGTATATAACAACTGAAATGGGCAGAAGCAACAATGTCTTCCATGTTGGAAAAGTAACATGGGGTACCTCCACCAACAGCAATGACGGTGTTGGCGAAATTTTGAAGCACTTCAAGAAGTGCCTCTCGCTCAATTTTTCTAAAAAACAACTCCCCCTTGAGAGAAAATATGGAAGGGATATCACAACCTTGTTGCTGCACTATATAGTCGTCTAAGTCAATGAAATCCATTTTTTTATGCTGAGCCAAGGCACGTCCAACCGTCGATTTCCCACTTCCCATATACCCCACCAAGAGAATATTCATTTTGCAAATAATTTTAATGAAGATTCAAATTTACAAATTAAGACAAGGGAATTTGAAGATTTGAATGTATATTTGCCCCCTGAAAAATGTAACGACTTGGTAGCTCAGTTGGTAGAGCATCTCCCTTTTAAGGAGAGGGTCCT
>WTJN01000110.1:0-1509 GCA_011526265.1 Candidatus Arcticimaribacter sp.
GTATATATGTGCTCTCATATAATTATTTTTTATGTAGGCAAATATATCGGGCTTTTTGCTGGTGGGTTTTCAACATAAGTGAGGTTTCTGGATGCGAAAACTCAAAACTTTGCATTAAGTTGCTATTCAATTTCCGACTTTGCGGTCGATGAGGCTTACATACTGGCATGTTGCAGATCAACGATGGAATACAACAAACAGCCTGTCTCTAAGTAATAACGTATCCAGCGAAGAAATTATTTTAAATGGCCTGGGGCTCGATGTGAGTCAGTGATGAGTTAATTTTTGATTGGTTTGGATAAGACCAGTACCTCTTTCTCACCGACTTGCTTAATATGCCAATTGGATTGCCATAACATCTGTCCCATTAGTACGTCCCGGTTGTTTGCTAAGTGGCTTACAGACTCCGCCATTTTCAATAATGATGCCTCAAACCTATCCGTACGGCCCTCAGATTGTTCCAGTTGACGTTCGAGTATTTGAACTTTTTCTTTAAGCGCTTTTCGTTCGGACTTTAGAAATTCTACCGCTAATTCGTGTGCCTGTTTATCATGTGCGAGTTGTTTGTTTTCTTCCCGCAATTCGTGAACTTCATCCGTATCAGCAGTCTTAATGCACAGCATTTTCGTCAATTGCAGCGCACAATCCATTGAAACATGCTCGTTGGTAATTTCGATATCTACATTTCTTGCCAAGAAGCGAACAAAAGAGAGTTTCCGGTTCGTAATCTCGCTAATTTTTTGGAGTGGGACATGTACATCTTCAATCATTTAATTACTCGTTCCCACTGAAATTTATCAAACATCTTGACTAGTGATTGGCTATACACTTGCATAGCGATAAAATCATGAGATGATAAATAGAGTCAATGTGGCTCTGGGAAATTCCTTCTTGAATAACAAGCAGTTGTTGCTCTAACTCCGTTTTCATGGCGACATTTGGGTTACAAAGTGAGAAAACCCAAAATCCCGAGTAAAGTGTATGTGAGTGGTTTAGGCCTGACGGTTGGTGCTCTAGCTGTGGAGGGCCACGTGAAGAAATAGCACATTGAATACACTATCCCCTACGAAATGAACTTAATCTCGAAAAAGTTGCAACCAGTTTGCATTAAAAATGAAAGAGCAATCCAACATCTAGTTTTACAAGCGCAATGGGTGTTTGTTTTGGGTGCTGAGTGAATTTTTGCTGATCATATTTGCAACTTAACATCCAGTTCAAAAATTGTAAAAGTAGCGATCAACAGCGGATAATGCCTCGTCCGTAGAATATCCTAAATAGTGTTGATAGGGCATTTAAAATCAAATTATGAATATCACTTCTTGCATTTGATTCGGTTATAGTTTTCCATGGAAAAATCTAACTAGGGAGCATTAAAATGAAAAAATTTGGCATTTTAGCGCTATTGATGTCACTCTCTGCGTGCGGCAGCGTTGGTGGATATAGCTTAAACCCGATGGACTACTTAGGTGGCTCATCTGATGCAGAAGTGGAAGCATCCGAATAATCAAA
>WTJN01000110.1:1609-4847 GCA_011526265.1 Candidatus Arcticimaribacter sp.
TAATCAAAAGCATATGGCTTTACGTCTGCAAAAATATTTCGGATGAAGCGACACCGAAAGCGTTTTTGTATTAGCCCCCAAGGCATTTTACCGCTGCCACGAGGCATAAATTTGCTACCAGCTCATGCATTAGTCACCAGATCAGGTAGACTGTTTGCAACATTTATATAGCGCGTAATGTAAGTAGGCGAACTAGTGCCTGTAATTGAGTAAAGCGTTGCTCTTAGCCGTAATAAACACCATAGTAACTAAAAGTTTTGGTGTGAGGTGCAAATGAAAAATGTGGTCTTGAGTTTGGTTTTTGTGGCAATGTCGTCATGTGGCACCATGGGTATCATCAGTTTCAATCCCGCAGATTGGTTCAGCAAAGAACCTGAACTTCTAGACGAATAACAAGTTTGCTATTCTTGATAAAGGTCCGCCAAGAGAACTGAAGCCATTATTGATCGGCATTTTCATTAACCAAGATTCGAACGGAAACAAGTCATGAAACTGAACATCAAGATTGTGCCTTTGCTTATTGCGATGTCGTCCACCTCCGCCTGGGCCGATACTTGCGATGGTATCTCTGAGATAAATTCTTTGTACCGCACAGTTGTAGAAAAGAAGGCAACCGACATTCAGATTAAACGCTTACAACAAGAAGTTGGCGTATTAGCAGATGGAAAATGGGGACGCATGAGTGAACGGGCATACACTGAATTGCTCAAGCGTTGCGAAAGTTATTCCTACCCCAGCGGTGTTGTGCAAATTGGCAATGCTACGATCACGGATTTTGTAAGCGAAAAAACTGTGTTTGAAAAGCTAACGGTTCCGATCTGTACAAACCAAAGCCTTCCGATCTATGGACAGGTGCAGGCTCCCAATGACACGGGAGCCGTCATAGGCGGAGCAATTGCTGGCGGAGTGATTGGAAAAATTGTGACTGATAGCGACGGTGGTGCGGCCGTTGGTGCGTTGATCGGTGGAGCTATTGCGAACGAAAACCAGCAAACCAACACTGTCACAAAAATTATAGGTTATGAAAATAAAAAAGTCTGTAAAGATAGTTATGTAGATATGCCAGCTAAAACTGAGAAGGGTTATGTTTATTCCACAATTCAGTTTGAAGCTGATGGTAAACCTTATACAATCGAATTCAAAAAGAGATAATTGATAGCATGTTTAGAACTGCCGCCGCATTGGTCATTTTAAGTATCATGACACTAGGACCTATCGGTGCCAGCTGGGCGCAATCAAGTGGTGAGGAGATATCTGAACCGCCGCTGCTAACGGAGAAAGAGATAAAAACCCAATGTGCACTAATCGGCAACCTAACTTTTTTGGCGATTGAAAAGTTCAACAAAGGCCGCAAACTTGATGATGCCAAAGACGAACTCGCTGGTGTTGCAGAAACAGCCTTCAAAAAAGAAGAGTTCGCCGCATATAGTGATCAATTGCGTGAACGTTATAATGCAGCATTGCTTGATGCCTTTTTGAACGAACGGCTTAATCCCAAAGTCTTTGCCAAGAAGCAAATTAGGGACTGTATCCGTAAAAACCTTTAATTGCCGCGGCTCAGTTTTGTGTCACACATTATTACTTTCCTGAGGCAAACTAGGGTTATTAGCGGTTTGTAACTTAGCAATTTCAGTGTAAATTTAGGACTATCGCTTATCTAAGGATCATTTTCCTTTAGACGATAGTGTTAAGATTGCTGATCCTTCACAGAAGTAGAAGTAAATATTTTCTCTGCTTTAAAACTTTCCACCATTAAAATCCAGCCTTTTTCTGGTCTCAGAAAGTATCGTTGTGTGCTGGTTTCACGGATCATGGCAGTGTTCGGTGACGATTTTGACTTGTTCGCCATTTTAATCTGCTACCTTTCAAATGTTTGTGGATTAGTTATTGCTGCGCCACATGCGTTTCAGAACATTATTTCGCCAAACAAATACTTGTAGTAATGCGCCGCAGATATGAACCAAAACTAAAATGAGCAAAATTGCACGTAGAAGGCTATGCGCATTCGCGGCGTCCTCGGATCTCTGATACCATGCAAAGCCACCTGTAATTGGTAGCAAGATCAGAAGTGCATAGAAACTATAATGTACAAAGTTTGCTAGATAATCAAAAAACGGCGGGTAGTTGCCTGATTTCTCGGGTATGCCAGTTTCCATCCGGATCCAAAGGCGCAATGCGGTTAAAATTCCAATTACACCACCAACTCCCAAATGCGCACTGACCAACGGATGATTGGTTAATACTGGTTTGCCGCTCAACATCGCATCAAATGTATCGACAACCGTATCGTGTAACACAAATTGTGTAGCAATCAAAATGAAGATCGCCCAATGTAATATGATCTGCGCGCGGCTATATTTCGACATTTGCATCCTTTTGTGGTAAATTTTCTAGGCACGCTCATCCGCGTTACGTGGGTGTAAATAGAGTATTTCCCAGTTTGTCGAGGGGAAAGGCTCAAGATATTAGAATATGGACATTTTGTGCCGATAGAACGCGATATATATCAAATGTATAAGGATGGCCCTTTTGATTGGCTTAATCCTATCGACATCTTCACAGATTTCCTTACGGACGGGCCGCGGCGGTCGTGGGCAAGCCTGTCGCATCTGGAAAAGTTGCATGAAATCCAACGGCAATACCCAAATCTAAGCATTTCAAGCATTCAGGAAATCCTTGATCCATTTCTATCAAAATAGCCTTACGACAGATCTGTAGATTTTTTGCTTGGCTTTCGCTTCGGCTTTGGATTAGCACTACGCTAAGTTTATGATCACTTGGGAGAATGTGATGAACACCGTCGTAAATAGTTGGAATGAATGGGATCCTTTGAAACATGTCATCGTTGGGCGTGCGGATGATTGTCATATCCCACCAGAGGAACCTGCGTTGGACGCAAAAGTGCCCGAGGATAGCGACATGCGTGGACAGTGGGGCCGGCGGCCCCAAGAAACAATCGATCGTGCAAATGAACTTCTGGACAATTTCGCCGCACTATTGGAAAAGCGTGGCGTTCGTGTTGATCGCCCCACGCCTACCGATTTTTCGTTGCCTGTTACGACCCCCGATTTTCACACGGATAGTCAATTTGGCTGTATGCCACCGCGAGATGTTTTGTTAACCATTGGTTCGGAAATCCTTGAAGCCACGATGTCCTATCGCTGTCGCTGGTTTGAATATCTGAGCTATCGCCCGTTGATGCAAAAATATTGGGAAGAGGATCCAAACTTCCGTCATG
>WTJN01000031.1 GCA_011526265.1 Candidatus Arcticimaribacter sp.
TTTATGCCACCGATCAAAGTTCCATTCAGTCGGCATTTATTCGTCGCGTTGACCGGGTTGTTGCTGCCATGAATAACAATCCCCAACTGACCATCGAAGTCCGTTCGTATACCGATTGCACGGGGCAAGAGGCCTATAATTTGGCCTTGTCAAAAAGAAGAACAAACGTGATTTTGGATTATGTTCGGGCAAGAATTCAACGTCCAGAACGAATTTTTGGCGACGGGTATGGTCCGTATCCTATGGAAAATAGCATTCCTTACGCATTGGTGGCAGGATCTTTCAAAGAAAACAACAATGCAAAACGCTTGCTACAATCATTACTCACTTATTTCCCCAATGCGTTTGTTGCAAAAAATAAAGACCATTACCGGGTGATTGTCTCACGCCAAAAAGATAAAAGTCAATTGATTTTGCTACAAGAACAGTTGACGGCTCTAGGAATTTCCTCATTGATCATTGAAGAGGATTGTGTAATGGGGGAGGATGAACTTCAAGAGAGCAGACGAACCGACTTTGAAGTCATCCGTCTTTAATTAAAAAAAGCCCTCAGGATAAACCCAAGGACTTTTAACCATAAACCAATTCATTTGTGTAGAATTGATGCACGAAAATAATAGGTTTATGGGAAATCAAAAAATTAAATAGTAATTTAATTGCAGTGAATGGGGAAAAAGTTAAACAAAACGTGGGATAATTTTTTAATCAAATGATTTTAAAATAGTTAAAAAAACGTGCTCGTTGCTTTTAGAGGAGCTAAACGGTTTCTGTCGGTAATAATTTATTCACTATAGACGTTTTTAAAAAAAGAAAAGCACCCCGTTGGGTGCTTTCTCCATTTGCTTTGTAGCGGGAGCTGGATTCATTTTCTCGCTTCGCTCTAAAATGGGCCTTAGGAGGGAGCTTGAACAAATTAAATAGAGCAACTGCTACGCAGCACTTTTTCTTTTTTAACCCATTATTTAGATGCAAGCATCATAAATAGATTGAAAAAAGAAAAGCACCCTATTGGGTGCTTTCTCTATTTGCTTTGTAGCGGGAGCTGGACTCGAACCAGCGACCTTCGGGTTATGAGCCCGACGAGCTACCTACTGCTCTATCCCGCGATGTGCACAAATATATAACTTTTTGGGCAAATACAATGCCTTCGGCAGCACGTTGGTTACCTTTGTGCTATGGATGAAAAACACAAAGCAGGTTTTGTATCGATCGTAGGGAATCCCAATGTGGGAAAATCCACCCTAATGAATGCTTGGGTGGGGGAACGCTTGTCCATCATCACTCCCAAGGCTCAGACCACAAGGCATCGCATTTTAGGTATTTTGAATGGTGAAAATTTCCAAATGGTTTTGTCCGACACTCCCGGCGTGATCCAACCCAACTATGCCATGCAATCCTCCATGATGGATTTTGTCAAAACGGCCTTGGAAGATGCGGATATTTTGGTCTACATGCTCGAAATTGGGGAAACCAAGATGAAGGATGAGCAATTGTTTACCAAGATCAAGGGACTAAAAATTCCCATGGTGGTTTTGATCAATAAAATTGATGCATCCAATCCTGCAGCGCTGGATGCGGCTGTGGCGCACTGGCAGACGCTTTTACCCCAAGCCACTATTTTCCCTATTTCGGCCCTAACCGGCTTCGGGGTAGAGGACACCTTATCGCATCTAAAATCACTTCTTCCGCCTTCACCGCCCTATTTCCCCAAAGACCAGTTTACTGACAAGCCCGAACGTTTTTTTGTCAATGAAGCCATACGCGAACAAATCTTAGAACAGTACGACAAAGAAATTCCCTATGCCGTAGAGGTCACTACCGATGCTTTTGTAGAAGAAGCCGCCTTGATTCGCATACGTTCGGTCATCATGGTCGAACGCGAGAGTCAAAAAGGGATCCTGATTGGCCACAAAGGCAGTGCGCTGAAACGTGTGGGGGTAGGAGCAAGGAAAAAATTAGAAGTTTTCTTTGCCAAAAAAATTCACCTGGAATTATTCGTGAAAGTCAACAAAGACTGGCGTTCCAACGAAAGACAGCTCAAGCGATTCGGCTATAAATACTAAAGGGCGATCGCAAGGAAAAAAGGCAGGGTTTGTCTTTAAATACGTTACTTTTGCATAAAATTATCCACAATGAGTGCCATAGTAGCCATCGTAGGTCGTCCCAATGTGGGAAAATCCACTTTTTTTAATCGACTCATTCAAAAACGCGAAGCCATTGTCGACGCTGTAAGTGGCGTTACCCGCGACCGACACTATGGGAAATCGGACTGGAACGGTACCCCTTTTTCACTGATTGATACCGGAGGATACGTCGTGGGTAGCGACGATATTTTTGAGCAGGAAATCGATAAACAGGTCGAATTGGCCATTGATGAGGCCGATGTCATTGTCTTCATGGTCGAGGTAGAATCGGGGCTGACCGGTATGGATGAAGAAGTAGCACAGTTGTTGCGCAAGTCTAAAAAACCAGTTTTTTTGGCCGTCAATAAAGTCGACAATGCAATGCGACAAGATGACGCTGCGGAGTTTTATGCGCTTGGATTTGAAAAAATATACCCCATCTCAGGCATCAATGGGAGTGGCACGGGAGAGTTGCTAGACGACCTTGTTCTTGCCCTTCCTTCGCAAACAGCCGCAGCGGAAAATGAACTGCCGCGCTTTGCTGTTGTTGGTCGTCCCAATGCGGGGAAGTCCTCATTCATCAATGCCTTGATTGGAGAGGATCGATATATTGTTACCGACATAGCAGGGACCACTCGCGATAGCATAGACACCCCTTATAACCGCTTCGGATTTGCGTTCAATCTTGTGGATACCGCCGGAATACGGCGGAAGAAAAAAGTCAACGAGGACATTGAGTTTTATTCGGTCATGCGTTCCATTCGTGCCATCGAGCACTGCGATGTGGTCATTCTTCTTTTTGATGCAACCCGAGGTTTTGACGGGCAAGTGCAAAATATCTTCTGGTTGGCGCACCGCAACAACAAAGGCGTCGTGGTGTTGGTGAATAAATGGGACTTGGTCGATAAAGATCATAAAACAACACTGGCCTTCGAAAAGGAAGTAAAGAAACAAATGGCTCCTTTTGTGGATGTCCCCATCGTTTTCATTTCTTCCTTGACCAAGCAACGCATATTTAAGGCCATTGAGACCGCTGTTGAGGTCTACAAAGCCCGTGCTCGCCGAATTCCAACCCGACAACTCAACGATGTGTTGTTGCCCATCATCGAGCACAAACCTCCTCCAGCATATAAAGGGAAACATGTAAAAATTAAATTTTGTACGCAATTGCCCACTGCCTATCCACAGTTTGCTTTCTTTTGTAATCTTCCACAATATGTGAAGGACCCTTACCGTCGTTTTTTAGAAAATCAGTTGCGTGAGTTATACGACTTCAACGGCGTGCCGATGACCTTGTTTTTCCGCAAAAAGTAGGCTTACAAATTATTCTTAAGGTCGGTCAACTCTGCTTTGATTTGTTCCAGTTTTTGGAGCAGGACTAATTTGCTTTTTTCACTGTCTTTGGCCACAGCGAGATGATTTTTTGCCCCTTCCAAGGTCATGCCTTTTTCTTTCAAAAGGTGATACACCAATTGGATGGATTCGATATCACTGGGGGTATATTTGCGTATGCCAGAGCTTTTTTTCTTGGGTTGAATTTCTTTGAATTCTTTTTCCCAATACCGAAGTAACGAAGGATTGACCTCAAAGGCCTTGGCCACTTCACCAATGGAGTAATAGCGTTTTTCGGGAAGGTTGGCCTTCATGGACTTAGTCTAAGGATTGATTCTCTTGGGAAGCTTGTTGCACGATGGCGTCAAATTCTGCTGCACTCAGGTCATCAATATAGAAGTTGAGCGGATTGATTTTGACTTTATCCTTAAAAATCTCATAGTGCAAATGCGGTGCAACCGAACGGCCGGTGTTTCCGACATATCCAATGATGTCCCCGCGCTTGACCTTTTGTTTGCGCTTCACGTTGTAGCGACTCAAGTGGGCATAAAGGCTTACATAACCAAAACCATGGTCGATGCGGATGTGTTTGCCGTAGCCAGAGGAACGGTTGTCAGCACGCACAATCACGCCATCGCCGGTAGCGTATACAGGGGTTCCACGATTGGCAGAGAAATCCATCCCCTCGTGTTTTCTTCGTGTTTTAGTAAACGGGTCGATCCGCCACCCATAGCCGGAAGCCATGCGCTTGAGGTCTTCTTTCTTGATGGGTTGAATGGAAGGAATTGCTGCCAAGAACTCGTCTTTCTTTTCGGCCAAGGCTTGGATTTCTTCCAACGACTTGGATTGCACTACTAGCATGCGCGAAAGGATGTCAATCTTTTTCGTTGTGGAGATAATCTGCTCTGAGTTGGAAAACCCTTCGAGGGCATTGTAGCGGTTGACTCCTCCAAACCCCGCTCTCCGTTGCTCTTCTGGAATAGGGTTGGCATCAAAATACGCACGATAGATATCATTGTCGCGCATTTCTATATCGGCCATGACTTTTTCCATCTGTCCCAATCTTTTTTGGAGAACATCGTACTGAAACGCATAATTTTCCAATTCTCTTTCCAAAAGAAGCTCTTTGGGGGTGTTGAGAAATTCGGTATTTAGGAGACCAAACAAAACGAACAAACCGAACAGAAAAGAGGAAAATAGGAAAAGCACAAAATTGGAAATTTTGATGGTTTTTCCTCGTTCAATGGGGCGGTAAGAAAGTGTTTCAGGGTCGTAGTAGTATTTAATCTTTGACATAAACAGATTTCTTATAAATTTTGTTTTCTTTTGCATTAGCAATAAAAACAAGAACAAATATAAGCATTTTTTGTTCGC
>WTJN01000007.1 GCA_011526265.1 Candidatus Arcticimaribacter sp.
GCAACAATCTCTTCGGGATTAATTGCCGATACGATGTGTGAGGGCGAAACGCCAATATTCACTGCTGGACCTGCCATTGCTGGATATACCTATCGCTTCTTTGTTAACGGAACCCAACAATCTGCGGGGGTATCAACAAATACCTTCAATACGGCAAGTTCAACAATCGTTTTAACAGATAATAACACGGTAAGCGTAGAAGTAACCAATGCCAATGGATGTACGGATACAGCTACGTTAACTTTACGTGTAAATCAATTAACGGGAACCAATACAGTCTCAGGTACACAAACCATTTGTTCCGGAGGGGATCCTGATGCCATCACCAGTACTGCCGTACCAAGTGCAGTGATTACAGGTGCTACAATTCAATACCAATGGCAAAGCAGTTTGGTAGGAGGGACCTTTGCGAATATTCCGGGTGCGAATGCCGCAGTATATGATCCTTCAACCCTAACAACAACAACGCTTTATCGAAGATTAGTAACCTCTAGTTTCAATTCAGTAGATTGTCCATCACTGACAGCCTCAGCCACTTCTAATGTTGTTACGATAACGGTAAGTACAGTCGCAGAGCCTGTCATTACTTTCTCCTCTGGTTTTGCAAACGACGTCATTTGTTCTGATGATGACGTGATTTTTGATGCTTCCGGAACTACAGGAGCCAATGAGTACGCTTTTTATGTCAATGGAATCATTGCAGCTGGTCCGTCAACGACAGCTTCTTATACACGTTTAGCCGGAACGCTTTCGGACAACAGTAGTGTTACACTTCGTGCTTATTCTAGTGCTGTAACGGGATGTTTCAGTGAACAAACGTTGCTCATCCGTGTTAATGGATTTAACGGAACCAATACAGTTTCTAACTCACAAATTATTTGTGATGGTGACGCAGTTGCTCAGTTGAATGGTTCAGCACCAACCCCACAGATTGGAGGAGCGGTGATTAGCTACCAATGGCAAAGTAGAACAGGTACGAATGCCTTTACAGATGTGTTATCTGCTCAAGGACAAAACTTTACACCGACGAATGTTGTTACCACTACAGATTTCCGTAGAAGGGTGATTTCTACATTCAACGGTACTTCTTGTGAAATAATTAGTAATAGTATTCAAGTAACCGTAGAACCTACACCAACAGCTACATTGGTAGGGAACGCTAATTCTTGTTCTGGCGATGCTGTAAACTTTACTGCTTCGGGTGGTTTGGTATACGAATTCTTTAGAAACGGTGTAAGTTTAGGAGCTTCCTCAACAACGAATACATTAACGAGATCGGATCTAGTAACGGGGGATCAGATTACAGTTGAAGTAACAGGGACAAACAGTTGTACTGCTGTTTCGAGTCCTATTACAATGACCGTAAACGCAAACCCAGCAGCTTCACTCTCTTCAGGATTGACGGCAGACACCCTTTGTGAAAATGAGTATCCTACCTTTACCGCTGGACCAGCAGTGGCAGGATATACATACTCCTTCTACGTAAATGGAATACCACAGACTTTAGGGGTTGGAACAAATACATTTGATTCAAATGCTGCTTCTACTACACTCACCTTTAGTGATGGTGATCAGGTTTCTGTTGAAGTTACCTCGGGCGGAAGTTGTACTGTTTCAACGACGATCACGCTACGGGTAAATACAACATCAAATGCGAATAGCATCACGGGCTCACAGACCATTTGTTCTGGTGGAGACCCAAGCATCATTCAAAGTTTATCTGACCCTGTCGCCGATATTGCCGGAGCGACAATTTCTTATCAGTGGCAAAGTGAAACAGCTTCATCTCCATTTAGCAACATTCTTGGTGCGACGACCAATGAGTATGATCCACCGGTTTTAAGTGAAACCACTGCCTTCAGACGTTTGGTGTTCGTCACCTTTAATGGAGTTCAATGTCCATTAACTGACGACGATGCAGCGTCCAATACTGTAACCATTACAGTAGATGCCTCTGCACTACCTACTATAGGATTCAATTCAGGTGTGCCGAATAATGTATTGTGCCCTGGAGATTCAGTAACCTTCGATGCAAGCGGAACCGTAACGGCAACCGATTTCGAATTCTTAATTAATGGTTTAACGGCAAGAGCTATCATGGCTTCGAGTACGTTTACCCCTGCGGTGGGTACCATCAATGATGGCGATACCGTTACTGTAAGGGCATACTCTACTGTTTCTACAGCCTGCTTTAGTGAGCAAACCATCACGATGCGGGTCAATAGTACAGCCAACGCTAATACTATTGGAACGGCTCAAACCATTTGTGCCGGTGAGACACCAGCTTTATTAACAGGATCAACAGTTACGGGAACACCAACGATCAGTTATCAGTGGCAAAGTAGAACAGGTACAAATACCTTTACGAATATAACAGGTGCGAATAGTGTTGATTTCCAACCTCCTGCTTTATTTGTTACGACAGAATTTAGAAGAAATGTTATAGCTACAACCAATGGGGTAAGCTGTGATATAGAAAGCAATACCATTTCAATCACAGTAGATTTAGGTCCAACACCAACGGCAGATTTGGTCTCTAATTTTGCACCAAATGACGTAGGCTGTCCAGGTGATGATTTCATCTTTGATGCTTCAGGAAGTACGGGTGGGGTTAGCTATCAATTCTTCGTTGATAATATTGTTCAGGTAAATCCGACAGCACAGGCTACCATTTCACTTTCTTTAACAGATAGTCAAACCGTACGTGTTGATGTTTATCCAGCAGCTGCACTTGCCGGTTGCCCAGATTCAGCACAAGTACAAGTACGTGTAAATTCCATTACAGGAAATAATGTAATTGGGGGAGCGACGACCATATGTAATGGAGAAGACCCTGCGGCATTATCATCGACCAACACACCTACAGGGGCGAGTGGTGTACTTTCCTATCAGTGGCAAAGTAGTACCAGCAGTACAGGTACTTTTGTAAATATCACTGGAGCAAATTCTCCTACTTATGATCCTCCAGCGTTATTTACGACGACTTATTTTAAGCGATTAGCCGTTTCTACCCTTTTAGGAAAAGCCTGTGAAGTAGAAAGTAATGTTGTTACCGTAACCGTTGATCCAAATCCGATCATAACAGGAACACTTACCTCAGACCAGCCCTCGAATACGATCTGTTCTGGAAGTACAGGAGTAATTGTATTTACTGCCACTTCATCTCCCACACCTACAAGCTATGAATTCTTTGTAAATTCTATTCCAGAGCAAAGTGGTGCGGCAAATACTTATACGGTTTCACAATCTACAATAACAGATGGAACAGTTGTTACCGTTCGTTTTGTGAATGCTTCGGGTTGTTATAGCGAAGAAACCCTTACTGTAAATGTCAATACAACAACTGCAGGAAGTATCACGGGTGCACAATCTGTTTGTTTTGGTGATCCTGTAATGACACTAACCTCAGTTGCACCAGGTTCTATTGGTGGTGTTTCTATTGCATCTACAAGTACTGGAAATTATCAATGGCAAAGTTCAACAGACGATGTTGTTTGGAATGATATCCTTGGAGCAACTTCTGAAGATTATACCCCACCAGCAACACCAGCTCCTCCACGTTTTTATCGTCGTCAAACGATCAATACACTCAATGGGGTTACGTGTACTAATCCTACAAATAGCGTTCAAGTAACGGTAAATGCTTTGCCTGTACCCGGATTAACCGCTACTCCTGGTGCAATTACTGCACCCTCAACGATGACCATCTGCTTAGGGGATAGTATTTCCTTTATAGGTTCTGGAGGGACGGAGTATGCCTTTATGGTCAATGGAACATTTGTTACCACTAGAACTGCTTCCACAACCTATATTACCAGTGCACTGACCGATAGCGATGAAGTAAGCGTAGTTGTATACGATAGTGCTGCTGCAACGGCTTGTTTTGATACTTCTTCAATAATTGAAGTTAGAGTTGAGTCACCCCCTGTAGCTTCCATTTCTTCTTCAGCACCTAATGATACGTTCTGTTCTGGTGACGACCTTACATTTACTGCAGCGTCAGGAGGTATAACTGCGAATTATGAATTCTTAGTCAATAATATTTCTTACCAGTCCAGTAACACAAATATTTTCAATACAGCAGATTATTCTATTTCATTAATCAATAATGCTGAAGTTTCCGTTATTGTGTCAACTCCAGCAGGTTGTTCTGACACGGCTACAGTAACATTATTTGAAAATGGTATTACTTCTGTTGGAACCATTACATCAGCGACAGTAACTTACTGTTTAAATGAAGTTCCAGATCCAATTACTGGAACTACTTCTACTATTTCAGGGACAACGATTGCTTATCAATGGCAATCTTCTGCAGATAATATTAGTTACAATAATATTGGTGGTGCCACGTCAGCAACCTATACTCCTACAGCTCCATTAGCTGTAACGACCTATTTCAGAAGGGTTACAACAAGTACTTTAAATGGTGTAAACTGTACCGAAAATACAGCCCCCATAAAAATTGAGGTAACGGCACCGCCAGTTCCTGTTTTAAACGCCATTCCAGGATCGGTAACTGCTCCTGCAACCATTACTATATGTGATATTAGCGGTACTGCTTCATTCACAGCATCGGGTGGTTCGTCTTACGAATTTTATGTAGACGGAGTCCTTCGTAGAGCACGCTCTACCGTTGCTACCTATTCCGCGACTGCATCAGCAACTTTATTAAACAATAGTACTGTTTACGTTCGTGTATATGATCAAGTAACTGGAGGTTGCTTCGCAGATTCTAATAGCATTACCGTTGTTGTTGAGCCTGTACCCAATATTTCGATCAGCTCTAATGCTTTTAATAA
>WTJN01000028.1 GCA_011526265.1 Candidatus Arcticimaribacter sp.
CACCGTGGCGGACAATGATAGCGCTGGGGTGTACTTGAGTGAAGTGTTGGATGATTTAAGGGAAGGAGACGAAAGCACTGTTCTCTTTGATGTCTATCTAGCGGCTGCTCCCTTTGGAGAAGTTACCCTTTCATTTACGGCATTGGATACAACGGAAGTGGCTGTAGTGAGTCCCACCCAAATTACTTTTGATGCGACCAATTGGAATGTTTCACAAACCATTGCCTTGGCTGCAGTCGACGATACGATCATTGATGGGTCTCAAACCACATCAATCACCTATGTGCTTAGTGGGTCAATGGACCCCGCATTTGTTGCTCTCCCCAGTGAAAGTTTATCGGTAGTGACTTTGGATAATGATCTCGCCAATGTGGCCATTGTCTCCATCGATAATTTGACGAGTGAAAGCGGGGATCAAGGGCAGTTTTCGGTGCAACTCACTTCCGCGCCATCGGCTGATGTGCATGTCGACTTGCGCTCTTCTGTTCCGAGCGAAATAATTTTGTTAAGCAATACCATCACCTTTACACCTCAAAATTGGAGTGACCCTCAAGTCGTTCAAATGGTCGGCATAGATGATAACCCACCGTACTCGGACGGGACGCAAACTGTTACCATTGTTTTGGAAAATATGCGTTCCGATGACAGTCTGTTCGGTCAAGTACCCGATGATGCCCTCCCTGTTTTTCTTGCCATGAATCAAGATAACGATGCGCCGGGAATTATGGTTTCTACATGGAACAATCAATTTACTACCACGGAAAGCGGGGGTGAAGTCCGGTTACAATTTGAAGTACTTTCCTATCCCGACAGTGCGATCGTAATTCCTATTGCTATTGAAGGAGCTACGGACGAAATTTCGGTGCAAGCCACCCAAGTGATCCTTCAGCCAGAGAACTGGAATCAACCCCAAAACAATGTGCTTGTATTTGTTGGGCAAGACGACGATATCATCGACGGAAGTCAACAAATCATTGTTCGAACTGGTGCCCCTCAAACGACCGATACTGTTTATGCGCAGCTCTCTGCAGAAGATATTGCCGATGTGGTTTTGACCAATCTTGACGATGATGCTGACACAGACGCCGACGGGGTATACGACGCCATTGACAATTGTGTCACAACGGTTAACTCCGATCAAGCCGATCGAGACAGCGATGGCGTTGGCGATGTTTGTGACGACGATATTGATGGGGATGGGGTGTACAATACTACTGAAATTGCCGAAAATACTGATCCCTACGATCCGTGTGATTTTGTTTATCAAAGCATTCAAGCAACGGTCTTGTTCATTGGTGATTGTGACAATGATGGGGTAATGGATGCTGTGGATTTGGACGATGACAATGACGGTATTTTGGACGCCGATGAGGGGTTTGAAGATACCGATCAGGACGGTGTCCCCAACACCTTGGATTTGGATGCAGACGGCGATGGCTGTTTTGATGCGGAGGAAGCGGGCTATGCGGCAGTGCGCAGCGATGGTCGATTGGCGAATGCGGATCAAGTTGACGCCTTGGGAAGAGTCGCAGGGATAGGAGAATATGCATTGCCCTTGGATCGCAACAACGATGGGGAAGACGACTATTTACAGAATGATCCCGCGTTATCATGGGAGATATTGCCTCCCGCTTTTGTGGCCTTTGAACCAAGCATGGTCCTAGGTGGTAGGGCAGTTCCCGAAACAGCAGCCATTTATCAATGGCAAGTCAATAGGGGTACAGCAGAAATACCCAATTGGCAAGATCTATCCGACGGGTTCAACTTAAGCGGCAGTCAAACGTCAGCACTGAATTTTAATAACGCCGATGTTGCTTTTGCAGGATCGACCTACCGATTATTGGTCTACGATGCCTTGGCGATTTGCCGACCACCCTTGGAAGCCCAGACAGTTGTCGGCGCTGGAGAGCTCATCATCCCCAATGCCTTTTCTCCCGACGGAGACGGGGTGAATGACCTTTGGGAGATCACAGGCCTTCAAAGCATGGGCGCTTTTCAGTTGCAGGTCTACAGCCGATGGGAGGTAAAGGTCTTTGCTACCAGCGACCTCCAGCATCCTTGGGATGGCACGTCCAATACCACAGCAGGAAATTATGAGGGTAAAGCATTGCCCGATGGCACATATTTCTATATCTTAACCTTTGAAGACGGTTCCCCTACACGGTCGGGGTATGTTTTCATCAAACGGAGAAATAGGTAATGGGAATGAAGCGATTATGTAGCGTAGTCTTTTCACTCTTCTTGAGTAGTGTTGCGGCGCAGCAGGAGGCGAGTTTTAGCCATTATATGTTCAATCATCAAGCCATTAATGCGGCCTATGTGGGTGCGCGCAATACAGCCAATTTCACCTCCGTACTACGGTCGCAGTGGGCGGGGATCGAAGGTGCTCCCTTGACCCAAACACTCAGTTATAATACGGCATTGAACGAAAGCCAGCTGGGGTATGGATTCAATATTGTCAATGACAAAATAGGTCCTATCAGCAGTACGTCTTTTGACGTTGATGCGGCTTATCATCTCATCATCAATCAACAGGGGCATCGTTTGGCTTTGGGGCTCAAATTTAGTGTGATGAACTATTTTTTGGACACGTCAAAAATCATGACCAGCCAGCCCAATGATGCTGCTTTTTTCTTGGACACCGATCGCACTATTGTCCCCAACATCGGTTTTGGGGCCTACTATTATACTCCTTCTTTTTATCTGGGCTTTGCGGTGCCAAGGATGCTGGCTCATGCCGATTTTCGACTCGAACCACATTACTACCTTATGGGGGGTGGTCTTTTGCGTTTTTCGGAGCGATTCATGTTGAAACCCAGCTTGCTTTTAAAGAAAGTCAATCGGATTGCCGGCTATGATCTGACTGTAATGGCGATCTATAACAGTCGTGTTTGGGGTGGATTTCAATTGCGGAACAATTTCAATCGCACCACCTTTCAGACCTTTGCCGGAACGCGTTCCAGTGTATTGTTAGGGATTCATTTGGGGAGGAGTATCAGTCTGGGTTATGCCTATGGGATTCCTGCGACTTTGTCCATTCCGGGTTTTAATGGAAGTACCCACGAAGTGTTTCTTCGCTATGATATAGTAAAAGTTATTCAGGGCTATTTGCGCTCACCTCGATTTTTTTAAAGCATGAGAACAACCACCTATTTCTTGATCGGATGGATGCTTTTGCAGGGCAAAAGCCTGGTTGCGCAAGACCGCTGGGGAGACTATTATTTTATCAATCAACAGTATGTCAAAGCTGTTATTGATTATCAACGTGACTCTGTCAATCTATCCCTCGTGCAACAAAGGAATTTTGCCCAATCTTTGTGGGCGTTGCACCAAAAAACAGCCGCTTTGCGGGCCTATACGCCAGTGGCCAATAGCAATGAAGCCCGCGTAGAAGACTATTACCGGTATGCAGATTTGTTGAAAGGTCAAGAAGCATTGGCGGAGGAATACCGGGAAAAGGCCTATCGCTTGCCGTGGGAAACGCCTTCGCTGTGGGCCAATGACAGTTTGCTTTTCAAAAAGCGATTTTGGAAGAATCCTTACCGCATTAAAGAGGCGCAGTTCAATTCCCCAGGAAATGAGTTTGGTGCCCAACCAATTGTTGTGGATGGGCAAGAGCAGATTTTATTTGTGGCCGATCAGCAGTCTGTGAAGCAAGGCCGCAAAAGGCGACAGCGCGTTCTATCGGATTTTCCTTTGTACAATATTTATCAAACAGAAAACATAGCGCAGACAACAACTTCACCCTCTGTGCAGCCACTGCACAGCTCGGTCAATACAATCTTTCAAGAAGGACCCTTTGCCTATTCGGCCACAGAGGGCTATTTGTATTTTACTCGAAGCAACCAGGCCTATGATAAAAACAAAACCATTCAATTGGGTATTTATCGAATTTTGTACAAAGACATCCCTCTGTCTGTAATTCCCGAGCGACTCCCACTAGGAGGCGCCGAATACAGTGTGATGCATCCGACCTTGAATGCGGCGGGCAATCAAATCCTTTTTGCCAGTGACCGACCGGGAGGATATGGGGGCATGGACCTTTATCGATCATCGTTGAAAAATGGTGAATGGACAACCCCAGAAAACTTAGGCCCAGATATCAATACCCCAGGCGATGAGGTGACACCGTTTTGGTTGTCGGAGCAGCATCTTTTTTTTAGTTCCAATGGCCGCGAGGGACGCGGAGGTCTCGATGTTTATTTAGCCGAACATCAGGTTGAAAAACGGTGGGAGGCATTTGTCCTTGGGCAAGGCATCAACAGTGTTGCAGACGATTTTGCTTTTGGTCTTTATCCCGAGAAGGGCAAGGCCTTTTTTTCCTCAAATCGCACAGGAGGAAAAGGGGGAGACGATGTCTATCGGTTTGATTTTACCCCGGAAATTATGGGCCTTCCTGATGCATATTTCTATGTTCCTTCAGATACATTGGTCATTGGGCACAACCATGTGCTCAAGAATGACCTGGCTGCCTTGCATGAAAAAGATCCTTTAACCCGTGTTTTGACCCCCGAGGCCGAGTTGAGTGTAGCTCCTGTGCACGGTAAAATTACCTTCAACATCAATGGAAGTTTTTTGTATAAGAACACCGCCTATGAACAGACCAAAGATTCTTTTGCCTATCGTTTGATTACATCAAAAGGAAATTCCCCGCCGGTGTGGGTGCAACTCGAAAGAGCAAAAGTTGATGTCAAGGTGTTGGATAAAGAACTGACGCAAACCTTCACTCCGATTTTTTATGCCACCGATCAAAGTTCCATTCAGTCGGCATTTATTCGTCGCGTTGACCG
>WTJN01000016.1:0-10571 GCA_011526265.1 Candidatus Arcticimaribacter sp.
CCGAGCGAAACGTATTCGGACCCGGCGGATGTAACGAACATCTCTTTGCCTTTGTACTTCGATGTTGTCATCAATCGGTTGAATTCTTTAGCGATCGCTTCCGCTTCTAAGTTGATCGCTTCATGATCAGCAGTAGTGTTGGTGGCATTTGCACCCAAAACTGCAAGCTCTTGTAGTCTTGATAGCAAGCCAGAAGCGGCATCCAGCGTACGCATCCCAGTTTCTAAATAACCCAATACAACGGACGCACCTTTAATGCCGGCTTTTGTGCCGACATAGTCAAGACGGAATGTATCAGACATTGCTACATATGAAGAACGGTCACCAGCGTTAGCGTTCTGTTTACCAGTCGCTAATCGCTCCATGCTTTTGCTAACTTCATTGTTAGCACGCGTCAAAGATGTCTCCACCTTATAAAACGCAGTTGTTGCACCTATATTTGCCATCCTAAAGTTTCCTTTCGAATACGAAGTTTCATCTATCTCGTGGAATTGAAACGACGCGTCAGGAAAATGTTTAGTAAAAAAATTCTCATCCAAATTATGGCTCGAAGGACCCGTCAACATTTTGACACTAAAGGGGTGTCAATTATTGTTTTTGGTGGTTGGCACGAAATTGACTAAAGTTATCCACAGGCAGAGTGGAGAAAAGCCATGAAATTGGACTTTAACTTACAGATTAGTCAAAAGCAGGGTCTTGCCCTGACTGCGCAGGTGCAACAAGCGATTAAGCTATTGCAAATGACAAATATGGAAATTTGCGAATTTGTTGAAGAACAATTTCAAGACAATCCATTTGTTGAAGAAACAAGCTTTACTGAAAAAAACAAATTGGATGATCCCGCCAATAAAACAAGTAAAGAGTTGGATAAGTCTTTAGAGGAAAATCCATATAAAACCTCAACTGACCAAAGCAAAATTAGCCAAGAAAATCAGTTTGAGACCGGCGAAGCTTACACCCCACGATCTACGGTTGCGAAAGAAGCATCAGACTTTGATGCAATTAACTTGGTCGCAGCAGGTAAAAAATCACTTTACGCTCACTGTTTAGAATTCTGTGATAGCCTACAGTTGTCACCAAGCGAAAACCTTGTAGCGCAAAAACTTATTGAAGAGCTTGAGCCTACAGGTTGGATTTCGACCGAATTAAAGGCAATTGCTGAAGATCTGAATGTAGAAGACACACTGGTTTCTGAAGTCCTCTTGAAACTGCAAGATATTGAGCCAGCAGGATTGTTCGCAAGAACCCTGAAAGAATGTCTCACACTGCAAGCAATTGATCGCGAAATTTATTGTGACACGATGCAAGCAATCTTGGATAATTTGCACCTTATAGGGTCAGGAAAATTTGATCTTCTTAAAAGACGTTGCGGATGCTCTGATACAGAAATTGCAAAATTTTTCCAGAAGATTAAATCCCTAGATCCCAAGCCTGGACTGCAATTTGATGCTTCATCAGCACCAATTCGAGAACCTGATCTGCGTGTTAAAGAAACACAGGATGGATGGGCAGTCGAGCTAAATAACTCAACGCTTCCAGATGTAAAAATTTCAAAAGATTTCGCAAAAGAACTGACTAAGAAAGTGAATGAGAAAGCGGAGCGTGAGTTTATCCGTGAAAAAATCACAGAGGCTAAATGGCTTCAAAATGCAATTAACAAACGCAATGAAACAATGTTGAAGGTTGGCTCAGAAATTATCAAACGCCAAACCGAGTTTTTAGAAAAAGGTGCTCAATATATTCAGCCTATGATCCTTAATGATATTGCTGAAGCCGTTGGAATGCATGAAAGCACAATAAGCAGGGTCACCACAGGTTCTCTTATCCAAACACCTAGAGGTACACTGGAGTTAAAAGCTTTCTTCAGCGTTGGCATTAAACAGGGTGTGGATGCAGACACAACATCTGCGGCATCTGTAAGATACCGAATAAAGAAACTGATTGAGCAAGAGAATCCAAACGCGCCGATAAGTGATGATGCAATTGTCGATACACTTATGAAAGATGGAGTAAAGGTCGCAAGACGTACCGTCGCAAAATACCGAAAAATAGAAAATATTCCATCCTCATTCGCTCGTAAAAGACGGAATGTGTTAGCTGGTTCAGCATGCTAAACAAAACCAGCTAATTGTGAACTTCACAGGTCAAGTTAAGTCTTTAATTAGCTGTCTTTCACAATGACTTTGTGAACAACAGAGCGGCGCTTTTTGATCGCATTGGGCTCGTAGCGGATTTTATTTACAGGGTCTATATTCTTAACGATAACGCCGACATCTTTTTCATTTGTCCCAGCAATTGTCATGTAGTGTTTCTTGCCAGAAAACAACGTGAATGAACGGAGTATGTTTTCTTGTGAAACATGAATAAATCTTGAGAGTATGATGTATGTTATCAGGAACAGGTACACATTTATGAAAAACGTGAGACCGTAGCTGACTAAGACAACGCCCAAAGGGGGGAATAGTCGATATTTCAATAACCAAAGGGCTGGGAAAAAGCCTGCCATTGGATCTTTTTCCAAACTCAAAATATCACAGATATTATGACTGTCCCTGTAGATTTCAAAATTTTGATAAGACTTAAAGTCACCATAAACATGCTTCTGAAATTCTTCTTTTGCCCAGCTCGTTTCTTCTTCAGTAGCCAAACCAAATTTACTTTCAATTGGCATCGTAATCAAAATATCGAAGACCTGCCCGTCACGCCACAGAGTGAGGAGCCATTTAGCTTCTTCACCTTGTTTACTTAAAAACATCTCGCGTAATTTGACAGGTCCGTCTTCGTATAACTTTCCATCTATCGCGACTAAGATGTCTGCTTCCTTAAGTTTTTTAACATAATCTGGAATTGAGAGACCGTTAGTGGCAATTTTAAGCAGCAAACCATTTTGATCAAAATCTTCAACTGGCGGTAGTTCGTTCTCATCAGCCTCAATAGCCTCTAATGTGTCTTCTTCGGACATACCATTACCCAATCAAATTAATAGTTCTATTCTTCAGCCCGTGGTCTTTCAATTACGGAAATTTCAACGGGTTTGACGCTGGCTTCGGTGCTGGCTTCGGCGCACGCTTTTTCGCCTTTGCTTGAACTTCTGCCTTACGCTGCTCCTCAAGAAGTTTCGCAGCTATATCTTTTTGTAAGAGCATTAGCTCGTCTATCTTAGCCTCTAATGCTTCAATTTGTGAAGACTTAACCAAATTATCAACTTCCTGCTCCATCGGATCTTCCCCTTCTTCTGGGGTCGATGGTTCGAAAATACTTTTAATTTCTGCAATTTGTTCTGATAATTTCATCTGCGTATCAAAGGATTGATCTTTCAATTCCTCTAATGTTGTTGAGGCGAAATCCTGAATAACGCGCTCGGTCTCAGTAATACCGATTTTTATGGCATTGTTGTATCGAGCATCCGCACCTGATACATCTTCGCTTGCTTTTAAAGCAGCACCTTCCAATGCGCTCAAAGTAGCTTTAATCGTTTCTTGATTTTCAGTATTGCTCTCAACTGTTTTGACAGCTTTTGCAAGCTCGCCGACATTTTCAGAGAAAATTGCAATAGACTCGATTGCCATATTTGAATTGGTCTGCAGTGTACTAAGTGCTTTGTAGTACATAAAAAAACCAACAGTTAATGAAATAAGAGCCGCAGCAATTGAACTTGCGAAAATTATTGTGATTGACTGATAAATCCGTTTGGCTTGGATATTTTGAACTTCAAATTGTTCTTTGATGGTGTTGAATTCCTCTGTGACGCCTGCGGCTGTGTCCGCGGCATCAAGTGCCACCTGGATACTGTCTTCAACTGTTGGTTTCGATGAACTAGCCGCCATGACGATCTCTTTCAGAAGTTTGATTAAAATTTTTCTCAGTGAAATAAGCACAATTCATGCCAGTTGTACTTCTCACTTCCTGCGATGGTAATCGTGAAGATTTAAATCCAAACTTTCGACAACCCCAGGGCCGTGAACGATCATGAGTAACGTAATAATATTCGCACTTTCCACAAACAATCTGCATGTCACTTGCGCCTATTTTCCCAAATATTTTGGATCTTAAAGCGAAATGCTGCTAATGCTGATAGACATCCACCGATAATACCAACTAAGCCAGTAACATGATCCCCTAAATTATAACGGTTAATTCCTTCTTGAATCAGCCAAAGACCAAAAAGGAAAAATACGATAGTGGAAATCAATTCACCTGTAGAACGTTTTTTCTGCGACATAGTCTCATCACTTTACTTGCTGCCCCATCTCATCGAATACCAACTCATCAGGAACGTCTATGTCCTGTAGTGTAGCTTCAACGCCCTGCTCCAACTGGTAAACATATGCTAGGATTGAAGCAACTGCAGCATATAGTTTTTCTGATATCACGGCGCCAATTTCTCCAGTAAAATAAAGTGCACGTGCTAATACTGGTGAGCGAACAACTGACTTAGAATGAAGTTCTGCTTGTTCCATAATACGCTTTGCCAAGATGTCTTTACCCATAGCAATAATCAAAGGAACCGTATCTTCCTCGGGGTCATATTTGATCGCGACAGCAAAGTGGGTTGGGTTTGTAATAACAACCGTTGCATCCTTTACATTTTCAACCGCTTGGGCTTGCTGCATAGCGCGCTGGCTCGCCTCCATTTGGAGTCTTCTCATGCGAGACTTTACTTCCGGAGAGCCTTCAGTTTCTTTGAACTCTTCTTTTAAGTCCTGCCGAGACATGCGTAGTTTCTGTAGCCATGTGTGACGGCTCCAGATATAGTCACCTATAGCTATCAGGCATAGAATAATCAAAATCGATAAAATGAATAGTATAAGGATCTGGTAAAGAGTATGAATACCATCATCCAAACTACCGACATTCAGATACAAGATACGAGATAAAGAGTACCAAAGAAACGCAATCACTACCCCTGTGAGCAATACAACTTTTGCAACTGCCTTGATCAGTTCTGCCAAACCTTTGACAGAAAATATTCTGCCAAGTCCTTTAATTAAATTTAGCTTTTCAGGTTTAAAACTAAAACTCTTAGGATTAAGGCTGAGCCCATTCCCGATTATCGATTGTGTTAGTATTAAGAAGATAATGGTTGGAATACCAAAAATAGCTGAGCCAGTAAGTATAATCGAAAAACTGCGCCAAGAGTTTGCAGTTTTTGCTGAAAACAATTCATCTGGATGACCAAAAATGAACAGCGACCCCCAAGCGTCCAATATATTCTTCGAGAAAAAGCCAAGTGCAGCAATAATCAACAATGAGGTTGCTGCTGATGCAAAAACCATCATCTCTTTGGAAGATAAAACCTCGCCATCTTCACGCGCTTTCTCCAGCCTCCGCTGGGTTGGCTCTTCAGTCTTTTCTTGGGATTGTTCATTCTCCGCCATTATAGCCTCCAGAAAGTACTAACCGGACAAAATTTAATGAGAGATCAATTAACTCACTAAATACGAATTGAATTGCATCTACGGAAAAATAGAGTGCAAAGAATGTCCCCAAAATTGTCATTGGGAAACCAAACGAAAACAAATTCAGCTGCGGGGCTGATTTTGTTATAAATCCGATGCCTAAGTTCATGAGAAACAAAAGGCTCACAATTGGTAAAACAATCAAAACTGCTTGCTCGTAAACCGTATTTGATGCTTCTAAGCCCAATTCCATCATCGCAGCGTAACTGCTCACTACACCAAGAGGGATCGCATCATAGCTTTTAAAAAGCAGTTCAAACGCTACCAAGTGGCCATTTAACGAGAAAAATAAGATAAGTAAGAACAGTGAGAAAATCTGACTTATAACTGGCGATTGCGCACCATTTGCTGGATCAATTTGTGATGCAAAAGCAAGACCGGAGGTCGATGCTATTTTCTCACCCGCGAGAATAACTGTCGAAAAGCATATTGTTAAAACCATGCCACATACCAGACCAAGGATTATTTCTTGAAAAATAATTGGTAAAATTGCAGCAGACGTTAAAACTTCATAGCTTGGAAAATTGACATAATTCATAGCGCCAAGGCCAAGAGCAAAAGAGAATACAATCCTGACTGGCAGCGGTACCATTCGTGATCCAAAAAATGGCGAAGCTACCAAGAATGCACCAACTCTCAAAGAGGCAAGAAATAAGCAGAGCAGAAAAACAACGATGCTTTGGAACTCTAATCCAGGGAAAACGTCTGATTGCAACATTTAGAGCCCTTTCATCGCTATTTCTTCAAAAATAAAGGTAAAGTACTCTGTTAATGTATTGAGTGTATATGGAGCCAAGATAGCCATTGCTCCTAACACAACAAATAATTTTGGAACGAAGCTTAGCGTCATTTCCTGAATTGACGTGGCTGCTTGTATCAAGCCAATCAATAAACCAATACCCAAAGCAATAGCTAAGATGGGTCCTGCAGTCATGACAATCTGCCAAAAAGCATAACTCAAATATTGTACATTCTGATCGTATGCCATCGTTTCAAACCATAAAAGTTGCGGATAAAGATCCAATAGTCATCGCCCAACCATCAACGAGCACAAACAATAGCAGTTTAAAAGGCAAAGATATCAGCATGGGGGATAACATCATCATACCAAGCGACATCAATATCGAGGCAATGACCATGTCAATTACGAGGAAAGGTAGAAAAATTAAGAAGCCAATTTCAAACGCTGTCTTCAATTCTGATGTGATAAAAGCTGGTAAAATAATATTTAATGGGATTGCCTGTTCATCTTGAAACGGGCCAGATTTTGATAAATCCACAAAGAGATTTAAAGTATCTGAGCGCGTATTGGCGACCATAAACTCTTTAAGGCGACCCAAGCCTTCAACCAGAGCCGGCTCGATATCTATTTGACCATCAAGAAATGGTGCAATCGCATCCCTGTAGACGACTTCAAACACCGGACCCATGATGAAGAAGCTCAAAAACAAGGCAACTGCAATCAATACCTGGTTTGGAGGGGTCTGCTGTGTGCCGAGGGCCTGACGCAAAATCGACAGTACGATAATAATTCGCGTAAAGGCTGTCATCCCCAAAACAAGTGACGGCAGAACCGTCATGATTGTCATAAGCAAAAGTATTTGCAGCGACAACGAGTAGGTTGTTCCGCCACCATCAACATCAGAAGCCGTAAGTGCAGGCAGGCCAAGTGCTGTTAGCGATTGAGCTGACGCAAAGTTGGTGCTGGCATATAAAAAAATAGTGGTGCCAAGTAATATGTGGAAAATGTATTTCATGAGAGATGCCTGCCCTCCGGAGCAATGACATCATCACTAAACTCTAAAATGCTTGGCTGAGCATTTCTGGCAAAAACAATTAAAATCGATTTACCATCTACTTCTAGTAAATCTACACGCTCTTTGCTCGATAAATTAAGACGAGATTTTAGACTTATTTGTGAAGATTTTTTTCGTAAAAATTCTTCCCCATTCGCACGAAGTTTAAAAAACAATTGTACTGCGAGTAAAATTAGCAGAAAACCTGCTACGATAAAAATCTTTTCGAACGAAATTGCCATGTCTAACTCCTGCGTTTCTGGAGCAGAAGTTGTGCCAAACATATAATATTGTTTTTTATCTGATAGTTATATAATATCTTTTAATTTTTCAAATTTTTGAAAATCAAAATTTATAAACTTTCTACACGTTTTTCAGGATCAACGATCTCACCAAAGCGAACACCAAATCGCTCTCCAACCATGACTACCTCACCCTTCGCAATTTTAGTATTATTGACAAGGATATCTAGAGGATCTCCAGCTAGTCTATCGAGCTCTACAACAGATCCCTCATTTAGTCGCAGCAAATCGCGTATCGTGATCTCAGTCCGACCTACCTCAACAGTTAACACCACATCGATATTTTCTAAAATTTTGAGATTTTCTGCGACATCATCTACAGACTGTTCATTGTTTTCTTCTTCAGCCATCTTTTTTCCTATTATCTTTAACTCGGTTTTTCATTGAAATAGCAGCATTCGGGCCAATCTTTCCCACATCTGCTCGAAACACACTTTGACCTGCAATTTTTACCAACACACTTTCTGGTATCGCCATCGTAAAGGTATCTCCAACTTTACTTTTCCACAACTTTCCTAATGTCGTTTTTGGCCGACCAAGCTCTGCTGAGAGCGTAAGAGGAATTGACAATACTGCATTTTGTAATCGCTCTTTCCACGTCCTATCATCAACGGCATACTCGTTTTGTACGCGAGATCTAAGCTGAGATGATATCGGCTTTAAAGTTTGAAGAGGATAAACAATGTCAAAACTCACGGGATCATGAGCCGGCATCTGCACCATAAAAGAACAAACAATCACGGTATCATCACCATCAACAAACGAAATTAGCTGAATATTCTCTTCTCGAGATTGTACATCAAATTTTGTCTCTACCAGATCTTTCCATGCGTATTCCATCGATGACAGCATGCCATCAGATATAATCTCAATTATTCTGTTCTCTGTAGCTGTAAACTCACCTTGATTTTCAAACAAAGATTGTACTTTTGAACCACCATAATATGAATTTGTGAGGTGCGAAATGAATGGCGCTTGTACAACAACCAAACAGTTTCCTCTTAGCTCTTCTATCCGGCTATTGGTCACGCTCGCAAATGTGTCACAACTCTCAGTATACTCATCAAAAGATTTAACTTCTGGAGGGAAAGAGGAAATACGAGGCAAAACCCTTAACATGGGCAAAAATACTGAGCGAACAGACCTCGCAATCTTTTCATTAATTAACCGTAATGCATAATAATCACCAAGAAGCGAGAGGTCCTCAGAACCAAACTTAAACTCACGTACTTCGTTTGGGTCAAAGGTCGCAGCTGTTGATTTCTTCTTGTCGGCCTCTAAACCTCCAAGAAGTGCTTCAACTTCTTCATTTGACAGTTTTCTTGAGCCAACCATAATTATTCCTAATTATTGAAGCACGAAAGATGTGAAGAACACACCCTCAACCCCGCCGAAGCCTTCTAGATCTTCTAGTTTTTTATTAATAGCCAGCCTGATATTTTCTGCAAGACCGTCACGTCCTTCTTTACCCTGAACATCCTCCACAGTATGCTCGCTCACCACACCCAAGACTTCTGATCTTAAAGCTAATTGGTGCATTTCAACATTTTCTACAACGGTGGCGTCGTATTGTGTAGAAACACCCACACTAATTTTCAGGAACGCGCTGGAGCCCTTTAAGTTAGTCGTGAAATCATCCGGAAAAGTGTAATAGCTCGTTACAAAAGTCTCCGTGGCGGGTGTTTCCTTCGCAACTTTCTGAGGCTCCGCCATTTCTTCACCTTCACCCTCAGTGCTTGGTAATTGACCTGCCTGCTGCAGTTTCTTCTCAATCAACTCTTCAACCTGTTCGACTGGAGTTTGGGTTGGCATAAAAAGAAATGCACCAATACCTAGTCCGACACCAACCAATACAATTGGACCCAAACCAAATAATGCAATCTTTTTGAAATTAATTTTGCGTTTTGCTTCTTCTTCTTCAGCCATGTGTCTTCCTAAGCAATCAAATTAAGTAAATGATTTTCTGATACATGCTTCACATTATCCGTATCAATCTCATCGACTTCTGGGTTGATGTGTTTATTGGCGTTAGAGCCATGCTCCTCATTGTTGTTGGATTGATGATTTCCGTTCCCACCATTTCCAATATCCACGCTGTACTGCGACAGTTTAAGTCCATGTTGTTCTGCGATGCTATTCAACAAATTTTCTGAACCACGTAAAATTGAGATTGTTGCTGAATTTTCTGCCACCAACTTCACGTCTAGACCCGCATGTTCCAATGTCGCATTCACTTGCAATTTACCAAATGATTTTGGCTCAAGATTTAGCTCAATGACTTCGCCACCTTTAAGAGCTTGCTCTATTGAAATTGCGGCAAGACGCGATGCAAATTGAGCATCTAATAGGGAGAGTTGGTTTGATGTACTAATACCTGTCGACAAAGACTGCGGTATTAAGGTTTTTGGGTCATTCGAAGAAGTAAATCCTTCCAAATTTAATGAGGGAGTAAGCTCGCGTGGTAACGAAGTCCCATTATTCCTCAGCGCCTGGGTATTTAAGTCAGAGTTTTGCTTAAATTGGGTTTCTTTGAACACGCTAAGGTCTTCACTGTTTGGAATATCAGATAGAAACACTTCATTGAAACTAAATTTCTGACTTTGTCCAAAATCACGATTTGCCAGAGCATAAGCTGTTGTAACAAACATCGACGCCTTAGTGCTGTTCGCACCAGGGTTTCGCAAACTACGTGTAATTATGTCTCTAACAGATTGCTTGACGAATTCTCCAACACGCAGCTTCTGAGACGATTTTCGAATTCCGTCAATTAAGTTTTTAAGTCCTCGTTCACTATTTTGAAGAATATTTTGCTTATTCAGAAGATCCTGTAATGTGTCTTTGAAGCCAACGAGATCTGCCATTTCGATATCTGAAGTTATAGGCGCAAGCTTTGAGGTTGTCTCTGTATCGCTTCGTACTTTCAGGTAGGAACCCTCAAATTTCTTCAAGTCAGGGTTAACTTCTTTCATTGAGGCGTTTGTTATTTGAGTCATTACCATGTCATCCATGGAAAT
>WTJN01000016.1:10671-13084 GCA_011526265.1 Candidatus Arcticimaribacter sp.
CATGTCATCCATGGAAATAGTGTGACCAATGCTTTCAATCTTAACGTTGATCGGTTTTTCACTCACTTTGCGTAAGTCAAGTTGGGACGGCTCTATCGCAACAATTAATAAATTTGGTATATTTTTTGGTATTTCAACACTTATCACATTTTCATTGTCAGTTTGCGCAAAATTTGTTGAAACCACCTGCTTTACTGGAAAGCTAAATTGATCTTCGTCGATATAAAGAGTTGCCTCAGGAGAATTAATCTCGCTAGCATCGACTTTCAAAACGCCGATAAGATCAGTCTTTTCTTGTCCAGCAAAAATTTTGATTTGTTTTGGGATTTTCAGTAAGTTAGGCGATGTATCATTTACAGTATCTAATTGAAAACTAGCCACTTCGTCTTTAAGCTGACCTTCGTTTTGCGTTACGATGGATGTAATATCAAAGCTAATCTGTTCGCTAACCGCTTTATGCTCTAGGATATCGAGCTCGCAGATCATATCGGAGGGAGCAATTTCTTGATCTTTTGGCGTGGTTAGTCGGTCCGATTTATGTTCAATGGAAAATAATTGAAGCAACTCACTCGCAATACTGTGAAGATCATTTAGAAGAATAGACGCTTCATCAGACCCATTTACCTGCACGACTTGAACATTATCAAATCCTTCAATAGAGAGCTTGGAATTTAAGATATCGGCTGTAGTACTATCAGCTTCCAAAGACTGATCAGACTTCAACTTGATGTCAGTTAGTGCTGTCGGAAGTAAGTGTGCAATTGAAGGAATATCAACGAGTGCGTTTATGGCTTCACTGTTCATACTCACTAATTTATCAACTTCAGTAGGATCTAGATCTCCAACATTTTCGATTTGTAAATTATTCAATATCTGAAATAAGTTCGCAAAAGCATCTGTCCCCGATGCTGCACCATTAGCATTATCGCCCCCAGCAATATTCGTAATTTTATTCATTGCGTTGTTCGAAATTAAATTACTCATAACATTTCCTTGGTAGATCCGAGCAGTTGTCTCGAGCAATTATTATGCCAATTATCGCTTCTTCGTAATTTGAAGCTCTTCCTCTTCAAGGTTAGATCGATTGTCCTGAACTTTTTTTAATTCATTCAACTTCGCATCTTCCAAGAAATTTATTTTTGCTTGAATGGCACTAACACCCTTGGTCGCAGAGCTAATTTCATCGACTAAAAAATCTTGCCGATTCAGAAGTATTTGCTTTTGCGCCATCAATTTCATTACAAGCTGCCTTTCAGCTTGAAAGGAATAACTGTTAATGGGACCGAGCGACTTAGATTTCTCATTGGCTAATTCTTCAAGGTCATTTGTAATTTTTTTACAATTTGCGAGTTCACTATCTAATTTGTTCACGACTTCTGTAGCGCGTTGCCGCGATAAGAGTTGTCTTTTACCCATCAAATCTAAAACTCTAAGCTTTTTCATCAAAGGCTACCAACAATTGTGTTCAGCGAAGTTTGAGTATCTTCAACATTTACAGTCTCTTTATAATCCTGCCTTAAAAAGGCTAGGATATCTGACCAAATTGATATTGCAGTATCAAGTTCTGGATCTTGACCTTGAGCGTATCCCCCCATCATAATCAGATCTCGATTTTCCTGATACTTAGATATGAGTGCTCTCAGTTTTTGAGCGTTTTTCAAATGTCGCTCAGTGACAATATCATTCATAAGTCGGCTGATTGACTTAACAACATCAATTGCTGGGTAAATACCTTGCTGTGCAAGTTCTCTGGTCAACACAATGTGGCCATCCAATATCGCGCGCGCAGAATCGACGATTGGATCTGAGTTAATGTCATCTCCATCTGCCAAGACTGTATATATTGACGTGATCGAACCAGCTGACCCAGAGCTTGTACCGGTCCGCTCAATCAAGCTCGGTAATAATGATATAACAGAAGGGGGATACCCTCGTGATGTTGGCTGCTCACCTAGAGCCAAACCCAATTCTCGCTGAGCATGTGCCACTCGCGTTAAAGAATCCATAATCAGTAGGACTTTCTTTCCTTCATCACGAAAATATTCCGCGATAGCCGTCGCACGTTTTGCACCCTGGATGCGCAGCAATGGTGATTGGTCCGCGGGAACCGCAACGATTACAACTTTATGACTTGAGTGTGAATTTATGATATCCCGTGTAAACGAAGCAACTTCTCTTCCACGTTCTCCAATCAATGCGATTACAATCACATCCGCTGAAGTACTCTTGGTAATCATCGACAAAAGCACCGACTTACCAACGCCAGACCCAGCCATAATACCAACGCGTTGGCCGGACCCAATTGATAACAAGCCGTTTATACTTCTTATTCCAACATCAAGCACATCTGTTATGGGGAGGCGGTCAAATGGGTTGAGTGGAGTTCCGTCTAGCGGATACTTTTGATTGCAGG
>WTJN01000016.1:13184-18587 GCA_011526265.1 Candidatus Arcticimaribacter sp.
GGTATGCCGCTAGCCTTTATTATTGAACCATCGAAGCTAACCACTGAAGAGCAATACTTTTTTTGAACCACATTTATTTGCTCAGATTTTTCAAGTGCTAACTCATAAAAGCTTTTCGGGTCCATGTGTATATTATCTTGAACAAACGTAGTCATCAGCTGAATATTACAAATGCTGCTTTGAGTAAGAGGTATCACCATCTGTGATTTTAAATTCACCACGCTCTAGCGACTGATTTGTTTTGAATTTGATATCTAAAGCTGCTGCATCATTTTCGCTAGCCTGCAATGCTAGTGCATCAAGCTCATTGAGCTCGACTGTTATATCATTCAAATATTTTGAAATATCCCCAACAGCGTCATGTATTTTTTTCAAAAATTTATCTGGCATTTCATCGATTTTCTCTCCCAAAAATTCAATTGCAATTTCTGAAATTTTACTTTTGATCATCACTGAGGTTAACTCAGCAACATCGTTTTGAATTGAGAACAAAACTTTCGATAAATTCTGAATGTTTAGTTTTTCGTGATTCAGAGACTTTTCTAATTGCAATACAGCTTCAGAGTAACCTCTTTCAAATTCAGCTTTAAGTAGGTCATCACTTACTATGTTTTGCGATTTGCCATCATCTTCAAATTTCTTGGAGTCAACCGCAGTAATTGGATCAGAAATAAATTCAGACGCTTCCTGCATGCTATCTTCAAACATATTTTTTTCTTCAGCACTAAACTCTTCTAAATTGTCCGAAATTAATTCATCGCTACCATCAGAGCTTGAATCTTCGTTATGTTCATCTTCAGGCACAATGAATTTTTCATCCAACAAAAGAGAGGGCTCTTCCATGTCCGACGGGCTCTCTGAGGTTGAATATTCATGCGGAACTTCATCAGAAGTTTGAAAATTGTCAGAATTTTCTTGTTCCCCACTCCTGACTAGATCAAAGAAGTTTCCGATTTTTTCAAAATCTTCCTTAACGTGAAGAACACCCTCATCATCATCAAACTTAGAGTTGCGCGAGGCTTCAAGAAGGCCTGCGATCTCATCGATTGATGAGTCCGTTTTCGCATCCAGCAATTCAGAACCTGATATTGACATTAGACCATTTCCTCTCCACCACGTCCGGCTAGTACAATCGTGCCATCATCAGACAGCTTACGCGCAACGTTAATGATTTGCTTTTGCGCCTCTTGAACCTCGGTTAGTCGAACTGGGCCGAGCGCTTCCATTTCATCACGGATATTTGCTGCAGCCCGGGTTGACATACAACCCAGCAACTTATCTTGTAGGGCCTGATCCGCTCCTTTCATTGCAATGACAAGAACGTCTTGATCAACTGATCTCAACAAAGTTTGTAGAGATCTATCATCGGATCCCCCAAGATTTTCAAATACAAACATATTATCTTGTATCTCAACCATCAGGTCTCGGTCTTCTTTCTTAATCGCATTTAGAATCCGAGTTTCCATATCAGTTTTTGTGAAGTTCATAATTTTCGCAGCAGCTTTTACTCCACCAATTTGTGATGCACGTAGTGATGTGTTCGCTGCAAACTTAGCTTTCATAACTCTTTCAAGTTCCTTAATTGCACCCGGTTCAACTGTTTCAAGAGTCGCAATTCTACGTACGATATCAGCTTGAATGTCATCTGGCAGTAGGGTTAGAACGTCTGCACCTAAGCCAAAATCCAAATACGAAATTATCAGTGCTTTAATCTGTGGATGCTCATCAATAATAAGCTCCGATATCGAACGTGCATCCATCCAATCTAAAATATCGATTTGTGATTCAGAGCTTGCTGGCGTGATACGACCAAGCACAGACTGAGCTTTGTCATCACCGAGCGCTTTAGTCAAAACATTCTCAATATATTTACCGGCTCCAAGACCCAGACCAGTTTGCTTTTTAATGGTTTCTAAAAACTCATCTAAAACAGCATTTACAGTATTTTGGTCAACACCCGTTACTGAATACATCGCAGTACCCAAGTGCTGCACTTCTCTGGGCGTCAAGTTTTGAAGAACCGCCGCGGCCTCATCTTCACCCAACAGCATCATAAGGATAGCAGACTTTTCGGTCCCAGTCAGATTTTCTGTGATATCTTGATCTTCAGCCATTTGGGTTTCCTCAGCTCATAAACTCTAGATCTTCGCGCATCAAACCTTTGAATACGTTCGCCACACGCCCTGGCTCATCATTAACGATTATCCTCACCAAAGCTACTTTGTCATCATAGGTGTTCGCAGTATCCAACATGTCAGCAGAAATTCCTGCCCGTTTTTGTGGTTTTAGTTTGGCCTTAATGTCATCAAGACTTTCACCCTCATCCACTTCGACTGCTTCTGTCTCTTGTGCCCGTTTCGTGGCCAGCTCTGCCATGCTTTCAGCTTCCGCATAGAGTTCCATTACTGAATTCGTGCTTGCAGTCGGAACTAAGATCTTATTCAGCATTGGACGGACGACGCCAAGCGCGACTACACCGATAAGTAAAACTAGAAGGGAATTTTCAACTGTAGATCTGAACCACGGTGTCTCAAACCACTTGATCTCAAATCCTTCAAAGTCTTCTACAAATGGCTGAGATGTAATAGTTAATGTATCACCCCGATCAACTTGGATACCGATTGCACTCTTCACAAGGTTCTCAATTTGCTCCAGAACTTCCTGCGAAATTGGTTCATACACAACCGCCTGTGTATCTGGGTCAATAATTTTCTTATCACGCACTAAGAGCGCAGCATCAATCCTCGTGATTACGTTCGAGCGATTTTTTACAGTTTCATAGGTTTTGCTATTTTCATAATTTTTCAATTCAGTCGAAGACTTTGTTTGAAATTGTTCTTGCTCTCCATCGTTCGCGTTCGTCGCAACACCGGCCTGATTTTGTTGTTGAATTACTGGCTCCTGGGGTGGCTCATTCGCGATAGCTCCGGGGATCCCTATAGCATCTTTTTTTGCAGTGATATTAAGTGAGCTTTGCTCACTAACCGGCGCAGATGTTTTTGGGTCCACAATTTCTTGCGAAATTTCGCGTCTTGTAAAGTCAATATCTATATTTACCTGCGCTGTTACATTACCTGCACCAACAATTGGGGCAACCAAACTAGTAATCCTGCTTTTATAAATGTGCTCCAATCGCATTCTGTATTCCAATTGACTATCAGCTAATTGCTGATCTGGATCATCTGGAGAATTTGATAAAAGATTACCGAACTGATCAATAATCGAAACATTATTAGGGTTCATATTTGGAACAGACGAGGATACTAAGTTTGTGATTGCCAAAACTTGGGTTTTATCCAACTTTCGGCCGTTTTTTAAATTTATAAATACTGATGCTGTTGGATCAGCCTGATCGCGAACGAAAACTGACTTTTCGGGTATCGCTAGATGCACTCGAGCAGCCTGAACACTGCTAATCTCAGCAATTGACTTAGCTAGCTCTAGTTCTTGTACTTGTTTCAACTTCAAGCCTTCTACAGATCTCGAAACACCAAGCGGCAAATCGTCCACAGCATCAGATGGCGACCCAGAAAATCCTGGCAATCCTTGCGCCGCCAAAGAAATCCGGGATTGGTGATATGCATCAGTTGGAACAAGAATATCTCCGGTCACTGGATCTAGCTCTACTTCAACACCCATATTCCGCAGTGAATCCAACACTTTTGATTTTTCAGCCTCTGGGAGTGAACTGTACAGCGTTGTCATATCAGGTTGCTGCATTCCCCAATATAGTACTATCGCCGCTACTGCCGTGATAGACGCAAGTAACGTTGGAAAGGCTCTCCGAAATCCAGGCTGATCTATTCCCTCTCGAATTTTCTCAATCGCATTTGAAGAGGACGCCATGAGACCAGATCTGGTAGCTGTAAGAGCATTATCAGCTTCTATGTTTTCTACATTCGCCATAACTCACCTATCAAACCGGCATATTCATAATATCTTTGTAAGCGCTCAATGCTTTATTTCTGACATTAAGTGTCAATTGGAAGGCCAATGAACTTACCTGCTGCCCGACCATTACCTTGGCTAGGTCGTTTTCTAATCCTAATTCATAATTTTTAGCTAAGTTTGCTGCATCATTTTGTGTTCGCGCAACTTGCTCAAGTCCGTCCTCCAAACGTTGCATAAAGCTTGGTTCTGGATTTTCAAATTTTTGTGATTGCTTAACCAATCCAGTCTGAGAACTGTTGGCAGCTTGTTGTAAAAGTTGTGAATTTGATAGACCTACTTTCATGACGCAAACCTATTCTCAATTTCAGACTGAAATTTAGCGGCTAATGCATCTGCAGTGCTCAAGGAATCTTCAGCAGCATCAAAAATCAAATCTTCTGGTTTAATGGTGTTATTTGTCGACAAAATATGCGCTCGATGAATAACATTGCCAAGTTCTCGCACATTTCCGGGCCAATCATGCTCCGATAGCGTCTCACATGCATCCCGGCTCAACATCGTTATACTATCATTTTGAGCATCAAGCTTGCGAAGCATACTAGCAGCAATAGGAGGAATGTCAGATACGCGATCTTTTAACGCAACAGTTTTGACTGGAAAAACATTTAGACGATAGAATAAGTCTTCTCTGAAACGACCAGACTTAACCTCGACACGCATATCACGGTTGGTTGTTGCAATTATACGAGCGTCGATTTCAGTTTCTGAAGAGCCACCAACTGCCATTACCTTTTTTTCTTGGATAACACGCAACAATTTAGATTGCAAATTCAAGGGCATTTCCGAAATTTCATCAAGTAAGATGGTACCTCCAGTAGCAGCACGAAATAACCCAACGTTTTGCTGTACCGCTCCAGTAAACGAACCTTTTTCGTGTCCAAACAGAGTCGATTCCAACATTTGCTCAGGTATGGCCGCGCAATTTATTGCCACAAACGGTCCATCGCGCCTGCTGGAGAGGTGATGTATCAATTGAGACAATACTTCTTTACCCGTACCTGTCGGGCCATTTACAAGAATACTTACGTCTCTTGGTGAAATTTTTTGAAGGAGCTTAACTATATTTTCAGATGAAGGGTCTGAGCAGGGAAAATTCTGTTCTCCAAGCGCCGCCAACTCAATGACATAATGGGCGAGATATTCTAATTCAACGTTGTCAATATGAAATGAGGTCGGCAAACATACTTCAAGCAACGCTCCATTCAAATGGGAATTAACAATAAATTTCTCGCAATTTAATTTGAATAAAACAGCTTTTTTGAAACCATGTTTTTTCAAAAAGTCTACGATAGGCGCATTCCCAGAAATCTCACTTGATTTCTCTACTGCACCGAGAAAACAGTTATGCTCTTTGCGACAAAGCATGATACCCTCTTGATCAAAGAGCGAAAAAGGTAGACCACGTGCTGACAATAGCTTCGCAAAATAATTCGCATATTCTGTATTTATTCC
>WTJN01000090.1 GCA_011526265.1 Candidatus Arcticimaribacter sp.
GGATCATGCACAGCAGATAGATTTTCAAACTTCAATGGATAAGCAATTTGAAGCAGATGACACTGAAAAAAATCAGCCTTCATCATCAGATGAAACATGCCTTGCAAGTAACACTGATATAACTATGACAGATTTAATCATCAAAAAATCTGCGCTTGCGAACACTGGTAATTCTTGGGAGTCAGCGGGCTCTGTCGTGCATGAAGGGCAAAACAATAAAAAAACGGCGCAAACTTTGGATGCTAATCCCTTAGTATCCCCTGATAATCAGGCAGCGAACATAACAATCCGGTTTAGTGCGAATTACTCATTTGATAGTACAAGTGCAAAAAGCATCTCCAAATCTTTAATCAGCACCGCAACCCAGGCTTTTACTGGAGAACCCAAAGAAGTAGAAACGGATAAAATCTTCAAGCACGCTCTTGGTGCAAATAATGTTGGCAAGAGCGCTACATTCTCAACAAAAAACATTCAAAAAGACGTGAAATCACATTTAAACGATACTCAAGTACTTAAGATGCAGGATGCGCAGTGGAAGAGTTCAATATCAAACAAAATTATGGACAACATAAATGCTGGAAAACAAGACCTTGAATTGGTCGTTGTGCCCAAATCTCTTGGCAAGATTGCCATCCAAATTTCCGCAAATGGGGACCTGACAAATATTAAGATGTTCACGGATAGCGCAAAAACAGCCGGTTTGCTTGGAGCTGCACTGCCGGAAATCGAAGAAAACCTCCGAGAAGTTGGACTAGATTTGTTGGAAACAAATGCAGGTTGGAACGGGTCCCAAACAAAACACGGGATGCGACAAAATACTGAAAATGAGCTATCTCCTCGCGAGCGAGAAGAGGAAAAATCACAACAGGAGGACGTAAAGACGACCTCCAAATTATCCAGTGTAGACAATCACATTGGAGAATATAGTTATGAAGTATAGGGAATACTCACATGTCTGATGAAAATACCGAAATAGAAAAAAAACCGCGAAGTGGTTTTTTGAAATACCTTCTTTTCTTGTTGGGAGGGATTGTTTTTGCAGGTATCGGTTTCGGTGGTGGCTACTACATGTTCGCGATTGAACAGCGTTCACCTGCAGATGAAATTGAGTTAATCATTGAGCAGAAGCTGCGCGAGAGCGGTCAATTACCTGTAGGCGAACAAGATTTAGCTGTCTCTGAAACCGGTGTTACTAAAATAGCTCCTGGTTCGGACAATCAGTACATAACAACATATTTTGAATTTCCAGAAAAATTCACAACTAACCTTGTTGATTCAGAAAAGTTTTTACAGCTCGGTTTGAGTGTCTCGACACAATACGACAATAGCGTAATCGAAAATATTACGACGCACTCACAAGCTCTAAGATCCGAGGTTTTATCAGTGATGGGTGGATTTTCTGTTGCAGATGTGCAAACCAAAAGTGGCCGTGACATTCTAACTGAAACCATAATGGAAGCTATGAATGCGCGATTGATTATGCTCGAAGGTTTTGGTGGAATAGAGGGTGTATATTTTTCCTCTTTCATAATTCAATAGGTCGGACAAAAATTAGGCATCATTATGGCACGATCAAAAAAATTATCTGATGACGAAGTGGAAGCTCTCATCGGGGTATTGGGCGACGAGGATGCTGAAAACGCTCCTAATCCAAATTACCAGGCTGAGATCAGAAAGGTAGAGCTTGGTGTCGACGACTTGTCTATATTAGGCGATTATTTTGCGTTGCGTATGATCAACGAGAGGTTCTGTCGTTTATGTAAATCGATTTTTGCATCCATATTGAGATTGCAACCAAAAGTATCAGCATTTCCCCCAGAAATTAAAACTTTTGGAGAGTATAAAAGTGAATTAGACGAATTCATGTCGCTTACGATTTCCAAAGTTGATGCCCTAAAAGGCATCCAGTTGCTGGCCTTGGAACCTGAATTGGTCTCAGCGTTAACAAGCTCTTATTATGGTGGATCGATCATCAAGACCCTGAGAAAAATTGAAGGCGAGTTCACTGCGACAGAAAATTTGGTCATAAAAACTGTGAGCCAGGGTATAAATGATACGCTAGAAAAAGCATGGTCAGAATTATTTCCAATTTCGTTTCATTTTCAAGCACATGAAGAACAACTGCAGCAAACTTCGTTTTTAGACAACGAGGATGTTGTGGTTGTATGTAGTTTTAATTTGCAATTGCCAGATGAAATATCTTCACGCATAGATATTTTGTACCCTTTGCAAATGCTGAAGCCAATCGCTTCTAAGTTAAAAGCACGTCCCCAATCAGAGCAGAATGAGCGTGATCTCACTTGGCAGCAAAAATTGGAGCGAGCCGTACTGACGATTCCACTTAAATTGACTGCTGAAATTGCGAAGATCAAAATAGATATTGGCAAACTAAGTGATGTGAAAAAAGACGATACACTCCCAGTATTGCTGGGAAAGGGTGTTAAAGTATGCGTCGAAGGTAAGCACACCTACACTGCGGACTTAGGTAACAAGGCTGACCGTACAGCGATAGAAATCCAAAAAATTCATAAGTAGGAAAGCGCGTAGAAAATGGCTGATAAAAAGAATACAGATAGTGCAGAAAACTCTGAGAACCTAACTAAGGAAAAGTTGCAATTTCTCGAAAATATTGAAGTTGAGTTATCTGTCGAAGTCGGTCGTACCGAAATAACAATTCGAGAACTTCTCAGGCTCAATGAAGGGTCTGTCGTCGAATTAGACCGGCTCGCGGGCGATCCTCTAGATATCCTTGTGAACGGTACCAAAATAGCGCGCGGCGAAATTGTGATGATCGGTGAACGATATGGCGTACGTTTTGACGATATCGTCGATCCAGTTAAAAGGGTGGAAAGCGTCTCCTAATCACAATCTTTTTTTAACACTTGGCACATGAATTGCCTCTATTTTTCGGAGGTTTTTTTTATGCTGAGTGAAAACATAATAACGGTGGTCTTATTTCTAATATCATTAATCGCATTTGCGACCGCTGTACGATGGCTCTACCCTAAATTGAGCGGTAATGAGATTACCTCAACATTTAGAAATACTGACTTAAAAATTTCTGGAAGCGTTGCCATCGAACCTGGTGTAAAAGCGCATAAGATTATTGTTGATGACAATGTTGTGTTGCTCGTCACCAATAAAAATCGCAATAGTTCCGTCACCTGCGTAAATATTTCAAAACCAATTGATGACAGCGCAAATGAGCAAGTTATTGAGGTGCGTAATGCATAAAGCACGCGCAATACTCATCTTCATTGCTTTACTTTGGACGCAACCTGCTATCGCACAAGATTTACAGTCATTGGAATTACCCGCTATTTCTTCTGCAACGAATGCAAATGGAGAAACGCAATATTCATTGAGCTTGCAAATTCTTGCATTAATGACAGCAATAACGATCATTCCATCACTTGTATTAGGAATGACATCATTTACTCGCATAATAATTGTTCTGTCTATTCTAAGACAAGCACTTGGCACTCAGCAGACACCGCCGAACCAAGTATTAATCGCAATCGCATTGTTTTTGAGTTTTTTCATAATGGCACCCACACTCACGACGATCTATGACACGTCTTTAAACCCCTATTTGGAAGGTATTATCGGCCCAAATCTCGCGATGCGTAACGCAACAGAGGCGGTTCATTTATTTTTAATATCGAATACACGCCCTGAGACGATCACACTTTTTGCCGAACTCAGGGGAATTGAAGAGTTCAATTCACCAGACGACGTGCCATTATCCATTTTGTTACCGTCATTCATCACATCTGAGTTGAAAACTGCATTTCAAATTGGTTTTTTGTTGTTTCTTCCATTCTTGGTCATAGACATGGTTATCGCATCCTTACTGATGTCTTTAGGCATGATGATGCTTTCACCGATGCTCATTTCTTTACCGTTTAAACTTTTACTATTTGTTCTTGTTGATGGGTGGGGAATGACAATTGGCTCGCTAGCAGCGACTTTTCAGGTCTGATTAGCGCATGGATCCAAACACAAACATATATGACTTGTCGTTAGCTTTCTGGACAATAATCGCAACCGGCGGCCCAGTTCTTGCGATTGCATTGGCGATCGGTTTGACCATCGGTATTATCCAGGCTGCAACATCAATTAATGAAATGACCCTAAGTTTTGTACCAAAACTTATCGTTGTCTTATTGGCTCTTGCACTCATGTCTAGTTACATGATGATCGAGCTCCAAAGCTTTTTCGATTACATTTTTGAACGCATAATTGAATTTGGAAGAGCATGATGGATAGCATTTTTCAAAGTGCCTCCGGCGTTCCTGGACTTTCACAAGCATTAATATTGAATGTCATACTTGATATATTCATATTGAGCCTGCGGATCGGCGCTTTCTTAATTGCAGCACCCTTCTTTGGTTCGCGCATGGTGCCACTGAACATTCGTATCATCTTTTCAATTTCTTTGGCGGTTTTTCTTTACGGATGGATAGAGGTTCCTCAAGTCATCAATGATGGCTTTGCAGTCCTGATCCCTGTAATATTTGTTGAAATTTTACTAGGGTTAACAGCAGGATTAATTTTTTCGATCGCCTTTTCAGCAGCTGCCCTCGCAGGAGAGAAAATTGCAGCCACATCTGGATTAGGATTTGCGATGCAAGTTGACCCTTCAACAGGCACGCAGTCACCAGTGATCAGCCAATTCTTCACACTCTTTCTTTTGGTCTTATTTTTCTCAAGCGACAGCTATCTGCTTGTATTTTATCATATTCTTAATAGTTATCAG